>NZ_JAQMUA010000077.1:0-5530 GCF_028330895.1 Kamptonema animale CS-326
AACTTGAGGATTTAAGCTTAACTCGCGCAGCTTTTGGGCTTCTAACTCGGTAAGACTGATTCTTAATCGGGCTGGCATATAGCGATCGCCTCCTTATTTAACGATTTTTCTATTTTACGCTTAATTAGGTACACCTACTTAGAAGCTATGACAACTAATTTAGCATCTCAAAATGATAAGAAGCGTAAGCGCATTTCTGATGCTTATGATTCTCTACCTTTTATTGCTTGGAAAATTGAGGGGCAAATTCCTTTTCCGGGGCCGCATCCACTTACTGAAAGATTTACTTTTTTGTGGGGTTTCCCCGCAGTTCTATATGAGAAAATTAAATTTCTTGATTTGCGGGTTACTCGTGAGTTTTCCAATTGGCAACGTTTAGGTAAGGATGAGAAAGTTATGTTTCTTGATTCTTTAAAGTTTATGCGTAACTTTGTCATTGGTACTTTTTCAGTGTTTTTCCTAATATCAATTTTCACTTAACATTAATTATGCCTTTGGAACGCACTTTAAAAATTGATTGGCTTCGCTTCCAGTTTTCATCTAATACTGGTTCTATGGTGATTGATGAATTATTGGAAATTATCAATTTGCCTTTCGATCTTGTTGAAGGAGGTTCAGTTGCTATTAATAAGCATTGGCCTCATGTTTGGGAATTTCAAGGTTCTAAAATTGGGTATATTGATTTTGGTGAGGATTGTTCCTATAATCATGATTTAATTTATAGGTTTTTCGTTGATTTATCTGGTTCTGTTCTTTCTTTAATTGGTATAGAAAAAGCTATCGAGCTTATTTTTGTTGGTCAATGCGAACAAGATTTTAAAGCTAATAGAATTGATATTGCTTTAGATTTTCCCATTCATCCTAGCGGCGAACGTTTGCATCTTAGACCTTGGGAATTTTATTTAGCTAGTGGTAAGTTGTTTACCAGGACTTTTAAGCGCTTTAGTTCTATTAATAATAATTCGGGATCTACTTCGGGATCTACTGTTTATATAGGTTCTCGTTCGAGTGATTCGTTTGTACGTCTTTATGGTAAAGGTGATTTCGATCGTTGGGAAGTTGAGATTAAACGTGGTAAATCTCAAATTGTAATGGATGATTTAGTTAAATTTAATACTAACGATCGAGCTAAACTTTTAGAATATTTACATTCTTTAGTTATTGGTTCGATTTCTATTGATTGTCAATGGATTCGCGATTACACTTCTAATTTTAAACCAGTTGTGATTAAACTTGCTCCGATTGAACTTGATATTGAGCGGTCAAATCGATTTTTTAAGCGCCATGCTCCTACTTTAGCTTCAATTCATTCTTATTTAGGTGAGGAAAAGTTTGGTATTTGGTTGGAGCGCATTTTATATTCTGGTCGAAATCGTATGAAACGTCGTCATTTACGGATGGTTTATGTTGCTCAATATTTGGGAGTTGTTCTTACATTTTTAGCAGCTTTTCTGCCTGTGGATGTTTTAGCAATTGCTCCTGTTTGTCCTGCTAATAGTAGTAATTTAGTGCCTGCTTCCCTGGCTCAAAAATTCCCTGTTGATATTGTCATGCCTAATGATGAGGAGAAAACTCATTTTCAAGCTTTAGGAGATGGATGTTTTCAGATTAATGCTGGCGTTGGGTGGGAGCCTATTTGTACTCCTGGTATGATTATTCGGGTTATTCAGCCTTTTATTGTTATTGGAGTTGGTTTAAAGTTCATTTTGAATGATTAGTTATTATGATTACAGCGGTTCGTACTTTAATTGGGTTAAGACTTGCTATTGCTACTGCTGGTCAGATTGTGGCAGTTGGAATTGCTGGTTTATCTGTCCGAACTGCTGCTTATATTTTAGGATTTAGTTTGGGTAGTATTTCTCCTTTTATACTCCCTATAATATCTTTGTTGGCTACTTTGTCAGGTTTATTTTCTGATAGTTGTTTGAGTGTTGAGCAGTTGGCTATTATTGATAACCAGAATCAAGCATTAATAAATACTTATAATTCTCAATATGCTGCTTGGAATGTAGGTTATCAAAATTGGCTTGCAGCCGATCGCATTGCTCGTCAGGAAGCTTATCAGCGGTGGTATGATACTTTTGCAGGTACTTGTGTTGAGGGAATGACTATTTGCTCTTGGTTTTCTTGGTCTAGTTCTTATTCTGTCCCTCCTCCTACTTATCCTAATTTAAAACCTTATCCGGGTCATGCCGCTACTGATCCTAATTGTAAATATCCTCGTAAGGTTTGGTTGCAGGCTGTTTGGGCTGCAACTGATGATAATTTTGTTACTCCTAAAGCTTGTTGGTTAATTGCTTATTCATGGGATAAACGTTATAATAAAGTTGAGATTAAATATAATCCTTATAAGATTAAAGATTCATTTCTTTTATCTCGTGCTCTTAAACCTGATTTGGTTAAGGGCGATCGTTTGAAGGCTTTTAAAACTTCTGATTGGAAAAATTTAGAAACTCCCTCTGGGTGGGATAAAGGGTACTGGTTAGTTGAACAGACTGATGTTGAATGTAGGGGGTGGCAACCGTCATGGTTAAATCCAGTAAAATGATTTTTATTAATGGTTTAAAGTTGGGTATTTCTATTAATATCATTTTCTTAATTATTATTGGTTCTTTGAGTTGTTTTGGTTATTTATTGGGTAAACCATTATCATCACCTCGTTCTCGTTTACCTCTTGGTACTGTTACAGGTTTTACTCAGATATCTAATTCTATTTGGAGAGATAAATCTCAATTATTCTCTTTTTTTATCATTGAGAATGAATTAAATAGAGCTGTTGTTAAGAAGCTTTCATCTAAAACTAAATCTTGGTGTAAATATTATAATTGTTACTCTCATCGAATGTCGTTTAATGATGTAAATAAGTTAAATTTTTCTAGCCATACTATAGATGATTTCTACACTGATATTCAATTTACTGATGCTCAAATTAGAGAAGCTAAGCTTAAATCTTTGGATTTATTTTTAGCTTCTTTACCTTCTGGTTCACTAATAATTATTAATGAGCCTATCGTATTTTTTAAGTTTGAGCTTCGGTTTACTGAGTTTAAAAATTGGTATTTATCTTTGGTTGATAAATACCCTAATCTAAAATTTCAGTTTGGTTTACAGATTCATTTGCAATGGCTTGATGTTGTTTTATTTCGTTATAACTGGCTGTTCGATCGGCTTAAAGATTCTAATTTAGAATGGATGGTAATTGAATTTTCAATTTACGATGAGCTTTGGAAAAAACAGCTTTCATCTTTTTGGCGTGAATTATCAGATTTTAATGTTAATTTTCCGCCAGTGGTTGATAAATTAGTGCCTCGATTTGTGAGGTCTAATTTATCTTTGCTGTCTGCTTATTATGTTGCTAGTAAGTGCCGTGCTGATAGTAATTGTAAATCGTTTGTGATTTGGGGAAATTTTGGTCATGCTTGGTTTGCCGATCGAGTGCCAGTTTCTTACTCTGGTCAGTTTCAAATTTTTGATGAATCTGGCAAAATTCAGCCTATGTATTGGGCTATTTTAAGGGGGTTAAATCAATGAGGTTATTATTATTATTTTTCATTTTTACTTTATCTTTTATTCAGCGTTCTTATGCTACAACTCCTGCGCCAGCAACTTATACTTGGTGTGTCCTTAAAATGATTCAAACTGACACTCATGAAATGATTCAGGCAGCGTATGGTATGGGAAACACGCCTTTTGTTAACAATGAGTTATGTGAGGATTTTTATAGTCGTGATATTCGAGTTGAAGGTCGGCCTGTTGTTTTAGTTGGGGTTACGCCTAGTATTAATTCTGATAATCCTGATGGATTCTGGACTTTTAATACTTGGCGGCGACCTATGACTGAGCTAGAAATTCAGGATTATGCTTGTTATTTGATTAATTCAGATTTCTTTTCAAGCATTACTGTTCAAGGGTTAAAATTGATGCCTTCTTCTCCTAATAATATTAGGATTCCGGCTTTGTTACTGTCGGCTTTGGAATCAACTAATAGCCCAATTATTAGTTATGCTGCGCTTACTTGTTGGAATACGATGCTCCCTATTTTGTCTATTGCTGCACTTACAAAGTTATGGAAAATCATCAAAAAATAGTTTTAACTACTTCTCAAATTAAGCTTATTGCTTTGGTTTTGATGACTTTAGATCATATAGGTTTAGTTTTTGATATTTTGCCTTTGAGGTTTGTGGGTAGGTTATCGCTTCCCCTTTTTGCTTGGGCTTTTGGTAAGTCTTGGGAACGTACTTCTAATCGCGATCGTTTTATAGGGCGTTTGTTTTATTGGGGTTTATCTGCTCAATTTTTTTACTATTTAGCTTTTCATGATTTTGGTGTAGTTGGTATTAATATTATTTTTGCTTTTGGTTTTGTTGGTGCTATTTTTTCACACATTCATACTTCTGTTAGTTTTTCTGAGCGATTAGCTTGGCTTTTATTCGGTATGTTTTTTAGTGAATTTTTTCTTTTTGACTATGGTTGGTATTTGTTCCCGGCAATTTTATTAATGAATAATTTTCGTTGGCATACTGCTTGGTGGGTTTTATGGGTATTACTTAATTTGGTTTATACTGTTTATTTGGGAATTCCTTATCAAATACTTGCTGTATTTGCACCATTTTTCTTGGTTAATTATTCTGAAGATTTTGATGTTAAACCTTCAAAATATTTTAGGGATTTATTCTATGTTTACTATTGCGGTCATTTGATGATTTTGGCATTGATTTCGAGAATTTAAATTTTAAGTGCGATTGAGTAGGGGGCCGCCGCGCAACCCAGCGAGAGATGTTTCGGGTAAGCGGAGTGTCTTGTGCGCGGGGGTCGCCGCCCGAATGAGCCCCCAGATCTATGTCGATAGTCGAGGTGCGATTGAGTAGGGGGCCGCCGCGCAACCCAGCGAGAGATTTTTTGGGTAAGTGGAGTGTCTTGTGCGCGGGGGTCGCCGCCCGAATGAGCTCACAATCTATGCTATTAACGAAAAATTTTTCACTACTTGGCTGTGTCCTGGTGATTTTTTACGATCGCTTTACGATCGCTGTTTGATGTAGGGCGGCCGGCATCGCAACTAATACGTCTCCGGTGCCGGCCGCCCCTACAGTTTTAGTCAGCGCCGCAGGCAACCAGCTCGGTCCAGGCAATCGGATGAGTAATACCCGGTAGACTTTATAAAAAAAATGGTTGGAACTGTTTTGCTGTAACCAGTTTGGCTATTTTCTCTATTATTGATGAGTTACAAAACTTAATATCTGGTGCAACCTGGTTACAGGATTGTTTTGGTTGTATACTTTGTCATACGATTGCATACTTTTCCATACCGTTACAATTTCACTAAATTCCTATCAGGGATTGAAACTTTCAAAAAACTCTATTTTGTCACCGGGCAACGAGCAGAGTTACAATTTCACTAAATCCCTATCAGGGATTGAAACTTACAATTTATTAGGTAACTTTTTAGGTAACTAGGGAGTGGAGGACGGAAATGGCTCCCGGCACTGCCCCTGGATAACTAATAATTTTTTACTAAGTGCCGGGAGTCGTG
>NZ_JAQMUA010000078.1:0-3977 GCF_028330895.1 Kamptonema animale CS-326
ATAGCGGGTCGCTCATCGTTCGCTTTCAATCGATATTTGAGGATTAAGATCGTGCTGTCGATACCCTCGTGGATATTGAAGGTCACTTTGTAGTCTTTGTCAGCCCGAGAAAAAGTTCGGAGTGAAGTGCTGATATTTTTGATGCGATCGCATCCCAATTGCATCGAGTCAATCATTTTGGGCAAGTCTGTGATGATATAATCTAAATCGATATCTTCGGCATGGTCGGTAATCTCTGTTTCTGAGGCGCGATCGCGATAGAGATTGAGATGCTCGACTAAATCTTTAACTGTGGATTTAGCTTCATTCAAATTGCCGTAAATAAAGCCGACAGGGTTATTAATTTCATGAGCCACGCCAGCAACTAAATTCCCCAAAGCCGACATCTTTTCGCTTTGAATCATTTGCAATTGGGTTTGCTGCAAATCATGCAAGGCTTGTTCTAGCTGCTGAGCATAGGTTTGTGACTGTTCATAAAGTCGCGCATTTTCTAGGGAGATAGCGGCTTGAGCGCAAAGTAGGTTGAGGAGTTCCACGCGATCGCTTGTAAATGCCCCCTGCGCTAAATTATTTTCTAGATATAAAATGCCCAGCAATTTCCCTTGATGCAAAATCGGGCTACACAAGATACTAGAAGGCTGCTGACGAATAATATAAGGGTCATTGGCTAAAGTCGGATCGATCGTGGCATCAAACAGGACAACAGTTTGCCTACTGTGCTTGACTTTGTAAATTAGCTTCAGGGGAATATCCTGACTATCTTCAACCGGAATCCTCTGCAATACCACTGGGTTTGTTCCCTCGGTAATTGAGCCTTTAATCAGCAGGCGATCGTCTCGCAAAAGCATTAACACGCATTTATCAGCCCCCGCATTTTCGATGACGATCGAAATCAATGATGACAGCAATTTTTCTAGTTCAATTTCACCTGAGATAGTTTGGGAAGCGTTGAGAATGGCAGCTAAATCTAAGGCTATAGAAGCACTACTACTGGATGTAGCAGAACTGGTGTAGGTGACATTCTCCACAGCAAATATAGTTTCGTGAGTTGAGAGAGTCGAACGGGTTTGCTGTAATATGGGAGCGAGTAATTGGGGATAGCGTTTTTCTAAGTCGGCAACTTTTGCTTTTGCACCCCAACGGGCGTAGCAGTAGTATGCTTCTTGCATATATATTTGAGCGATTTTTTCTTTATTCCAATTGAGATAAAATTTAGCGGCTAGTTCATTTGCTAAAGCTTCTTCTTGAATATATTCGTTTTCTTTGGCTCCCAAAATTGCCCGATCGTATAGCTCAATTGCTGTGGCTTTTTGTCCTAAAACTCGACATTTTTCGGCTTCTACGAGATCGACTTTATGCTGGTGATTCATGGGTGCATAATCCGCCCAATGCTGTAACTTAGTTTGGTTTTCTGCCACTCGTTCTAATGCAGATGATACCTCTGATGACGGTTGACTCAATAGTGCTAGAGCTACCAAAGAATCATAAAAATAAAGCGCAGGTTCGGCAACTGTTCCCGCACCCGACATGAAATAGTTTCTGCACTCAAAGGCGTAGTTATTAGCTGGCTCAACTTCCCCAAACAAAAAGCAAAGCATCAACTTATACGAGTAGAAAACATATAATCCAAATATATCGTTTGCAGACTGCAACCGAGGGAGAAATTCTGTCTCTTGGAAAGCCGATCCAGACAAAATGGTGGGATGCTCTGCCAAACCTAGTAAATTTAAAGTCACTTGCCAATAAATCAGGCAGTAATTAGCTGTTCCTAATTGCTTAAGTTGCACTAAAGCATGGTAGTAAGTATGTGTATCTTCCTCCAAGTTAGCAAGCGGTTGACCGCACCATGAAGAAATCCAACAGAAATGGTTAACCGCATATCCAGCGTATTCCAGGTTTCCAACTTCTAGCCCAAGGGTATAACTCTCACTCAAGAGTGGTAACATTTCTTTGAGGTGAGATTTGCGGTGGAGGATATAACTTCCCAGCAGGAAAAATACTTCCAGTTTAGTTGCTTTATCATCAAATTTTGCTGCCACATTCAATGCCAAATTTCCAAACTGTGCAGCTAAATCTATATTCTGCATATTACAGAGAACTAAGCTGTAACAAGTATAGTTACTAGCAGAAAGAGATATATTGCCGTGTCGCAAGAATAATTTGACTAACAAGGTAGCTAGTAATGGATACATAAGAGATCCACAGGTGTAAGCAGCTCCCATGATGCTGCTGGCAATCTGGGTAATGGCGATTTTATTTGCATCTGTCATCACAGGGAGGTAGACAAAATCTGCAATTTGGCGATCGCCAATCAGTTCGCTAATTTCTTGGATTGACTGTTGAATATCTGCGGGTGTGGGTGATTCGGTGATGGTTGCGCCCAACTGTTGCAAGATATTGATGCCGATCGCCAGCACTTCATTGAGTTGGCGCTGGGAAGTTTTACCTTGAATTCTAATGCGGTAAACATTGACCTGTTCTAGTAAAGAATGTGCTTGTTCGGTGACAATATCGATCAACTGTTCCATCGCCTCAAAGTTACCGTTTAGCATCGCTACTTCCGCTGCTAATTCATATAAGGCGAGAGTCATTTCATACTGCTGCTGCCAAGCATTTTTTCCTAACAAAGACAATCCCACTGTCGCATATTCACGCGCTGCTTGATAGGCGGTTGAAGTTTTAGCTTTGCGACAGGCAATTAAATTGAGTTGGGCTAATTCTTCTCGTTGAGTTGGTTTGGTAATTAAAACAGTTCCGTGATTTAATTGATTGACGATTTCAAAAATACGGTCTTCTCTTGCTTGTGCGGAAATCTGTTGCAGCAGCAGTTGTCCGATTTGGTAATGAGTCGCCTGTTTTTGGTCATCGGGAATTAGGGAATAGGCTGCTTGTTGAACGCGATCGTGTAAAAATTTGTAGGTAACATTTTGAGACTTTTCTGAAGTAACGGCTTGACTTTCTGCCCCTACATAAAATTTATAAACATCACCGATCGGTAAAATCAAACCTTCTGGCAATGCTTTCCATAAATTGGCTGCGGTTTCTACTTCTGAGTGTTCGGAAACAATTGCTAATGTTGTTAGATCGAACTGATTGCCAATACAAGCGGCTAACTTCAGAATATTCTGGGTTGCTAAGGGTAACTTCTCTAACTGCAACGCCATAAATTCTACAACATCGTCGGTCAAGGCTTGTTGATTAATCTGGGACAGATCGCATTGCCAACAGCCGAACTCTAAGTTAAATTGAATGAGATTTTCTTCGTGTAATGCTTTGAGAAATTGCGTGGCAAAAAATGGGTTGCCTTTAGTTTTTTGATAGACTAATTGTGAAAGTGGTAATGCCAAATTTTCTGTACTTTTTAGGGTATCAGCGACTAATTGATTGATTTGGGATTGACTTAGGGGTGTTAAAGTAATAGTGTTAATGGTTGCTTGGTTTCTTTGAATTTCGCTCAAAGTCAACATTAATGGATGGGCGGGATTGACTTCGTTATCCCGATAAGCACCAATGATGAAAAGATGACCCGTATCAACCATTAATAGCTGCATTAACTTCAGCGATGCTGAATCTGCCCATTGCAAATCATCTAAAAACATCACTAATGGATGTTCGGCGCTGGTAAAGATTTGGGTGAACTTTTGAAACAATAAGTTAAAGCGATTTTGGGCTGCCGTTCCTGATAATTCTATCGCTGGCTGTTGTTGACCAATGATTTTTTCTAATTCGGGAATGACTTCAATAATTACCTGACCGTTGTCTCCGACAGTTTCTAATATTTGATTTTTCCATTGCTCTAGTTGGAGATCGCTTTCGGTTAACAATTGCCCCATTAAATCCCGAAATGCTTGTACAAATGCACTGAAGGGAATATTGCGTTGAAATTGGTCAAATTTTCCTTTGATAAAATAACCGCGTTGCCGAACAATTGGTTTATGAACTTCGTTGACAACGGCGGTTTTCCCAATACCCGAAAA
>NZ_JAQMUA010000079.1:0-5668 GCF_028330895.1 Kamptonema animale CS-326
CCCTAGCCCTGAGCATCCTAGCCCCTAGTCCCTTCTTCTATGGGTGGCCCCAGATTCAAGTCGGAAAGGGCCACCCCACCTCTCCTAACTAATCGGGAAGGGGTTAGAGTCCAGGGAGATTGAGCCCACCTGTCAGTTCTTCCATCTTCTCCCGCATAGTCATCGTTGACTTATTGTAAGCATCTTGCATCGCCACTGTGACGAGTTCAGAAACCACATCTGCGCCTTCACCAAGGGCATCAGGGGAAATCTCAACGCGGCGGGGTTCTTGGTTGCCACTAACAACAACTTTGACTAAGCCGCCGCCGGCAATTCCCTCAATTTCCATTACATCCAACTCTTCTTGAAGCTTTTTAGCTCCTTCTTGAACTTGCTGAGCTTTCTTGAAAGCTTCAGTCAGTTCTTTCATTTTGCCGAGGCCGAAGCCAAATCCTTGCGATTTTGTCATAAATGCTTTGTGATTGTGTGTTGGCTACTAATCCGCCACTGCTCTATAGAACCTATTTTAGGCAGTTTTAGACAATTTTATTGACTACTTATCTTCCTCCCTTCACCACCGATCCTGCCTTAAAAAGGAAACTCTCCTAGTATTTTAACCTCTGGCTCCAACAATAGCGACCAGCGCTGTTCCACTTGCTCTTGAACATAGCGGATCAGTTGGAAGATGTCGCTTGCGGTTGCCCAGCCACAGTTGAGAATAAAGTTAGCGTGGCGGACTGCCACTTGGGCCCCGCCAATTTGGTGTCCCTTGAGTCCTGTTTGTTCAATTAACCAGCCTGCTGTTTTCGGGCCGGGGTTGCGGAAGACACTGCCACAACTGGGTAAATGGTAGGGCTGGCTTGTCCGTCGTTGATTGAGATGTTCAGTGGTAGCCGCCATCACCATTGCCTTTTCAAATCCTGGCTGTAACTGGAAGGTGGCTTGGGTGACAAGGCGGTTGCTGCCTTGGAGTGCCGAAGTACGGTAGCGATAGCCGAGTTCTTGAGGGGTGAGAATTTCCACTTTGCCGGTGGGCGAGAGGACGGAAGCATTCACCAGAATCTCAGCGGTAGAACTCCTATGTGCCCCGGCATTCATCACCACAGCGCCTCCAACGGTGCCGGGGATGCCAACTGCCCACTCTAACCCTTGCCAACCGCGCTTAGCTGCCAGCCAGGCGAGGCGGGGAATGGATTCTCCCGATCCGGCGGTGAGTTGACCTGTTTCCGGGTTGAAATCAACGTGGCGAAGGTGGCGAGTACCGACGACCAATCCCGTTAAGCCGCGATCGCTAACTAGCAAATTCGAGCCAGCGCCCAGGAGAGTGACAGGCACTCCCTCAGAGCTAGCCCACTCGAAACTTGCTTGTAGCTCTTCGAGAGTGCTCGGAGCAATGTACCATTCAGCAGGGCCGCCAACTCGAAAAGAAGTCAGTGGGGCCAAAGAGACTTGAGACTTAATTTGGCAACCAGTTCCCGGTAGGGGAATCGGAGCATACACTCGTCGGTTGTCCTTTGTGGGGGAGTCAGAGGAGAGAGTCACGATCATAACAAATGCTTAAATGCCTCGGATTAAAGACGTTGTTGACAGTTGATTGACCCAACTTGTAAGCGATCGCTCTCAGTAGGCGGCATGAGGTGACTCATGCAGGCAGCTCACTGCGGGGATCGCCCTCTACAACAGACACTCCCAGACTTGGGGCCTCTTGGTAAAAGGTCATCACTTCTGGAATGATTTGATTGAGATTGCCAGCGCCGAGAAAAAGAGCCAGATCTCCTGGTCGCAAGATTTCTGTCAAAAACTTGCCGATCGACTGGAGACTCGGTTGGTAATAAACCCGCTGGTGATGTTCCGCAATCAAATCTGCCAGCTTTTCCCCACTGATTTGCCCTGTATTTGGTTCTCCAGCACTATAAATGTCGCTGACAATTACGATGTCGGCATCGCTAAATGATTGGGCGAATTCTGTCAAAAATGTCAGAGTTCGGCTGTAACGGTGTGGTTGGAAGACAGCAACAACCCGTCTGGATTTTGAATTTTGAATTTTAGATTTGGGCTTGGGTTTGCTATTTTCAATCCGTAGGCGGGCTGAAGTTAAGGTAGCGCGAATTTCGCTGGGGTGGTGAGCGTAGTCATCCACGAATAGGATGCCGTTGTGTTCACCTCTAACTTCAAAACGGCGACGTGCCCCTTCAAAGTCGGCGATCGCCTTAGCAATTACACCAAACTCTAACCCTAATAATCTACCCACTGCCACCGCAGCTAGAGCATTACTAAGATTGTGCTGCCCTAGCAGCTTTAATTGCATCTCTCCAAGAGCTGTACCTCGCTCCCAAACGCGAGCGATGGTACAATCTGCCCTATACTCGACGCTATCTACCGTATAGTCAGCGCCCCTGTTAGCTTCCAGGCTATAGCTGACGCTAGGTTTAAGGGAGTTTTTGACTGTATCGCAGTCAATGCACCCCACTAAGATTTGACAGTTCTGGGCAAATACGTTAAAGGTTGCGATTACCTGATCGAGGGTATCGTAGTGGTCTGGATGATCGAGTTCGATATTTGTGACCACCCCGATTTTGGCTGAGAGTTTGACCAGAGAACCATCGGACTCGTCTGCTTCAGCGACTAGGTAGGGCCCGTGTCCCAAGCGTGCGTTCCCTTCCCAGGCATTGACCTCTCCTCCCACCACGATCGTCGGGTCTAAGCCCGCTTTCAGTAGCATGAAGCCGATCATGCTGCTAGTGGTAGTTTTGCCGTGAGTCCCTGCTACGGCGATGCTCTGGTAGTCCAGAATCAGGGCTGCTAACACATCCGACCGATGAAAAATCGGACAGCCTAAATCAAGGGCGCGTCGATATTCGGAATTGGCCGGGTGAATTGCCGTCGAACAGATCACCTGGGGTAAGTCCAGAGGTGATAAGGCGATCGCGCCTTTGCCGTTGTGATTGTCCCCTGAAGCGGCGATCGCAGACCCTCCACCTCGACTGATGGTTTCTAAAGTCTTAGGGGTCTCAGACGACTGGCAATCCGCATCATTTCCATCTGCATTCGCTTGGAATAATTCAAAATTGCTGGCATCTTGTCGCCAAAAAATATGAGCGCCCATTGCTTGCAAACGCTGAGTTATATGGCTTGGTTTAATATCCGAGCCATATATAGGCAACTTGCGTTTAGCTAGAATGTAGGCAAGGGCTGACATTCCAATTCCACCAATTCCGATGAAATGAAATGGCCTGCCGGTGAAATCAACAGAACTCGGCATCTTCGCTCCTCACACACCACACCACGCCAATAACACGCGATATCATATCAAGAATTGTTTTCTTAGGATACAGTTCGCTAGAGATTTCCTGCAAAGCCACTCTGCGCGTCCTTTTGCTTTACGGACTTCTAGAATAGTTTGTCTTGTATACTATATGACTTGTTTGCCAGTAAATATCAGGAATCGTCAGAGGTTGCAGATCGCAGACCGGAGAGCGCAGGGTTGGGGTCAAGGGGTTTGCAATCTGGCCTACAGGCAATAGACCTGTACTCGCCTACTCCTGCATTCTCGCACGTTTGAGCGCTAGGAGCTCGGTTATTAGTAGGATGAGGGGTAAAACCCCTCACTGACTTACTAACAGTATCGTCTTGTATGGGAAAAATAGCAATCTTTGGGGGGACTTTCGACCCGGTTCACTGGGGGCATTTATTGATGGCACAGACGGCTGTGAGTCAGTTTGGTCTTGACAAAGTAATCTGGGTTCCCGATCCCAGCCCCCCACACAAATCGCAACGGGTGTCGGTGGATTGCGAACGGCGGCGGGAAATGGTGAACAGAGCGATCGCCGATCGCTCAGATTTTGTCCTATCACCTCAACAGGACGATCCCACTGGTACATCCTACGCAATTGAAACTTTTTTATACCTCCAGCGCATCAACCCAGACGCTCAGTGGTATTGGATTATTGGCTCAGATGCTTTCCAAACTCTTCCTCAATGGCATCGATGCCTGGAAATCAGCCAATTATGTTATTGGTTGGTGGCCCCACGCCCCTACCAGAGAGAAGACGAAAGCGGGGATCTGCAAACAACTCACTTTCATATCAAACAGATTATTGAGCAAATGGCCACCCTGGGAGTGCCGATCCGGCTTTCAGTGCTGGAAATGCCTGGGATCGGAATATCATCAAGTCTAATTCGCCAATATTGCCTCAACGGTCGCGACCTCCGCTACTTAGTCCCGGAAACTGTCAGAACTTACATTACAGCCCAAAAGCTGTATCAACCTCAGCCGCAAACCTGACGACCGAGCCCAAGTAATTTGTTCAGCAATTTTTGATACAGACAAAACGTTAGAAGGGATCGCCCTTTGCGATATGATCTGGGTCATGGTTAATTATTAAATTTTTCCAAAATTTAAAGCCTAAGCTAGGCGCTGCTGTCGTTAGGAGGTACAAGGTGATTAGAGTCGCGATCAACGGTTTTGGACGCATCGGACGTAATTTTATGCGCTGCTGGCTGGGGCGCGAAAACAGCCAATTGGATCTGGTTGCTATCAATGACACTTCAGATCCAAAAACCAACGCTCACCTGCTCAGATATGACACGATGCTGGGGACGTTGAAGGGTGTAGATATTACTACCGATGAAAACTCTATAACCGTCAATGGCAAGACAGTGAAATGTGTGAGCGATCGCAATCCACTAAACTTGCCTTGGGCTGATTGGGGCATTGATTTGGTAATCGAAGCGACAGGGGTCTTCGTAGACCAAGCTGGCGCATCGAAGCACATGACGGCGGGTGCTAAGAAGGTACTAATTACCGCTCCTGGCAAAGGCCCTGAAGTTGGGACTTTCGTCATCGGAGTTAACGACCACGCCTACACTCATGATAGTTATACAGTAATCAGCAATGCTAGTTGCACAACTAACTGTCTAGCTCCCGTTGCTAAGGTGTTAAACGACAACTTTGGCATCATTAAGGGCACAATGACTACTACCCATAGCTATACTGGCGACCAACGCTTGTTAGATGCCAGTCACCGAGATTTGCGCCGAGCAAGGGCGGCGGCGATGAATATTGTGCCGACTTCTACAGGTGCGGCTCAAGCTGTGGCTCTGGTAATTCCTGAACTTAAGGGTAAACTTAATGGCATAGCAATGCGCGTGCCTACCCCTAATGTGTCGGTAGTGGATTTTGTGGTTCAGGTGCAGAAGAAGACTTTTGCTGAGCAGGTAAATGAAGTTCTCAAAGCAGCGGCGGAAGGGCCAATGAAGGGAGTTTTAGAGTATAGCGACTTGCCTTTGGTTTCTTCTGACTATCGCGGACATGATGCTTCTTCGATTGTTGATGCTAGTCTGACTTTGGTTCTGGATGGCGATATGCTTAAAGTAATCGCTTGGTATGACAACGAGTGGGGCTATAGTCAGCGGGTTGTTGACTTGGCTGAGCTTGTTGCCCAAAAGTGGCAATCCTAGAGGTTTTGAACTTTTAACCCCGGACAAACGCAGATGAATGTAGATGGTTTTAGCCATTTTTAGTCATCTGCGTTTATTTTGTTAATTGTTAATTGTTAATTGTTAATTGGTAATTGGTAATTGGTAATTGGTAATTGGTAAATGGTAATTGGTACCTTCCACATCTTCCCTTCATCCCCTCTCTTCCTCTTTCCCTAGTCCCTAGCCCCTAGCCCCTAGCCCCTAGCCC
>NZ_JAQMUA010000080.1:0-10391 GCF_028330895.1 Kamptonema animale CS-326
AATCGCCTAGTCTCTGCGATTGCTTCGCTTCGCTCGCAATGACGGATTATTGCTAATCAAGGGGATGACTAACCCAGATTTGGTATTACCCATTGATTCTTTGAGTCCGCGTAGGCGGACTTCGTTTGTGTAGTAGCGGTTTCAACCGCCGACTGCTGCAATTGCAATGAAGTAGTCAAACAACCATTTAACTAAAAAGTTTAATCACTTTGCCACCAATAGTCAAGTAGTTATTTAACTATTTCAGAAAAGCCCCTAGCAGCGTAAGATAGAGATAACCACCAACTTAAATTCCCCACACCAACTGCTGATGACGGATAGTTGCGACGACGACCTCCAAGCGATACCTCTCCCAGTGCCCGCCAAAAGCGACGCTGAGCTCCGAGTGAGGATTTTTGCTGCACTTTCCGACCCCACACGCTTGCGAATTGTTGAGCTTTTAGCCAAGCAGGGGGAAATGAGCAGTTCAGAAATTGCTGCTGCTGTCGGAATTAGCCTCGCCTTATTTTGCCATCACTCTAAAACTTTGGCCGGGGCCGGTCTCATCCAAATTCGCAAAGAAGGTCAGACTAAGTACAATTCCTTAAATCGCGAATTGCTGATCTGTTGTTTTGGTAGCTTCTTTCAATAATTGAGTTTCACCTCTCCCCTACAAGGAGTTAGGTCTTTATCAAAAATAGGATAATCTCTAAATTGCTTACTGTCAACCACAGAAATTTAATGTGACCAGTATCACAAAAAACCCAAAGATCGATCGCTCGATCGCGCCGACTTTGGTCACAAATTCAATTGAGAACGATCGCATACCTTTAAGTAGTTGAATCACTAGAGTGCTTGGGAAAATGCGAGATATTAGAATTGTCGAGTTCCAATCAACACTATGCAAGCTCAAGCTCTCCAAGCTGACCGCGCGATCGCCGAACTGTTCTATCACGTCTGTCAATCCGGTAAACTGACTCGCACTGACCGCTACGGACTCATGTCTGCACTCTTAGAGTGTGGCCTCAGCGAAGAAGATCGAGCCGCGATCGATCGCCTCATTCACGCCACCCGCCGAGGTTGGGTAACAATTTTAGATTAATTTCCTAGCTAGCAAATAGAGTTAATTATTTCTTATCTCTATCATCTTCTGACCTTATCAATTGCTGTAAATAATTCACTCAATTAACTATGTGGGAAAAAATAATCTTTCAATCCGGTCATAACCCGGTTGCTCGCAGCAACCGGGTTTTTTAACGTTCATTAGAAGCCACAATCCTATCCAGTCTTAAGCAAAACTATGTACCTTTGATATCGATCACAAACTTAGATTGATATGAATCACTAGCTCAGCTATAAATTATCACTTTGGTAGAGGTGTTCAATCACATTATTTGATATAGAAACCAGTCAAACTATAAAAAGCGAGTTACAAGAAAATCTAATGATGGCTCAAGCGCTTTTACCTCAATTTACTATTGCCGAGCTAGTTTTTCAGGTGTACCACTCTGGTCTATTGACTCGAAATCACCGGCAACAGCTCAGGACTGCACTCCTAGAACAAGCTCTCACAGAAGAAGATCAAACCGCCATTAACCGATTACTCCACGCTGTTCGCCGGGGTTGGCTGAAAGTAGTTGATTAAATTTAACAAGAAATCTAGTCCCTTCTTACCAAGATCGAACCAACAATCGGAACTGAGACACTCCTGAACTTTATTTACTCCGCATCGCGAGCGGTAAGAGGCAGACTTAAAGGTTTTTACCGGAAAGTCTGCCTCATCAGTCCATATATAGCTAGGGGCTAGGGGCTAGGGGCTACGATGCTCAGGACTAGGGAAGAGGGAAGAGAGCAGAGGGAAAAGCTTACTCTCTAAGGGATTATGAACCAGAGGTAAAAGTTGGAGTTGCCCTAACGGCCTTGGCGGTTGCTATATATGCTTAAAATATATTTCTACCTTCTCAATAACACCAGGGATGAGCGACCTTTACGTTTCTTGGTCAGAGTACCATCAGAAAATTGAGTGCCTAGCAGCAAACATTTATCAATCTCAATGGGAATTTAATCAAATTGTCTGCCTTGCTAGGGGCGGGATGCGGATTGGCGATATTCTATCGCGGATTTATAATTTACCTCTAGCAATTTTAGCTACTTCGTCTTACGGTGGATCGGGGGGTCAAGTGCGCGGTGAGATCCAATTTTCACGCGATTTAACTATGACCACGGCTAATTTAGGGACTCATGTTTTGTTGGTAGATGATTTAGTAGATTCAGGTATCAGTTTAGAGCAGAGTCAGATTTGGCTAAACACTCACTATGGTTCGGATATCAAAGAAATCCGTACTGCTGTCCTTTGGTACAAAGCTTGTTCGGTGGCAAAGCCTGACTACTATGTAGATTATTTAGTGGATAATCCCTGGATTCATCAACCTTTTGAACCCTATGAGAAAATGAATCCGGCTGATTTAGCGGTAGCCTTTGTGGGCTAATTAGTACACTTTTATCCTCTCCCTCTCAGGTCTAAAGACTCGTTCGTTTCCCACTTACCGAACTTTTTTATGACTATTTCTCAAGTTGCATCCCGTTCTCTAGTTGAAATCGCCATCCAAACCCGCCAAGCTGCGCGATCGCTGGCAGTATTATCGACCGAGGCAAAAAATCAAGCCATCGAAGCGATCGCGCAAGCCTTAGAAACAGCAGCCCCAGAAATCTTAGCAGCGAATGCGGCTGATTGCCAAGCGGCTGAGGCTGAAGGCATTGCCAAGCCGCTATACAATCGGCTGAAGTTAGACGCAGTGAAATTGCAAGGCGCGATCGCTGGTGTTCGAGATGTTGGCAAACTCGCCGATCCTGTTGGTGTCGTACAAATTAATCGCGAATTAGACCAAGGCTTAATTCTGAAGCGCATCACCTGTCCTTTAGGCGTGTTAGGAATCATTTTTGAAGCCCGTCCAGAGGCATTAATTCAAATAGTATCTCTAGCCATTAAATCAGGCAATGGCGTAATTCTCAAAGGTGGTAAAGAGGCGATTCGTTCTTGCGAAACCTTAGTAAAAATCATTCATAAAGCATTAGTGAAAACTGCCGTCAATCCCGAAGCAGTTCAGTTACTAACCACGCGGGAAGAAACTTTAGAAATGTTGCGTTTAGATGGCTACGTTGACTTAATTATTCCCAGAGGTTCTAACTCATTTGTACGATTTGTCCAAGAAAATACGCGCATTCCCGTATTAGGTCATGCTGAGGGAATTTGTCATTTATATGTGGACAAAGCCGCCGATTTTAACAAAGCCGTAGAAATTACAATTGACGCTAAAACTCAGTATCCAGCCGCTTGTAATGCCATTGAAACCTTATTAGTTCACAGTGCAATAGCCGCTGAGTTTTTGCCGATAGTTGCCCAGGCTTTACAAGCTGTGAAAGTAGAATTATTGGGCGATCCCAAAACCTGTAAAATTTTACAGATTGCAGCCGCAACCGAGGCAGATTGGTCAACGGAGTACAGCGATTCGATCCTATCTATTAAAATTGTCGATAGCTTAGAAGCGGCAATTAATCACATAAATACCTACGGTTCTAGGCACACAGATGCGATCGTTACTGAAGATATAGAAGCCGCTGAAACATTTTTAAATCAAGTCGATGCAGCCGGAGTTTATCACAATTGTTCGACTCGTTTTGCTGACGGTTTCCGCTATGGATTTGGTGCAGAAGTGGGGATTAGCACTCAGCAAATGCCACCTCGCGGGCCGGTTGGTTTAGAGGGGTTGGTGACATATAAATATCGAGTTGTTGGGGATGGTCAGATTGCGGCGAGTTATGTTGGTAAAGATGCCAAAGAGTTTACTCATCGGGATTTGTAAAAAAGTATCCTTGCCGATTTCCTTCTCTTCATTGCCGATCGCTTCCGAGTTGAGATAAGGTTGACAAATTTACCATAAAATGCAGTCACCATGAATCTCTCACCATCTCAGCCCGCTGTTCTGTGGAGGCAAGTCGGTGGTTTAGCTGCTGTACAGGCAGCTATTACCCTAACATGGATGATTTACCGCATCTATTTGCCTCAACTGCTTGCAGGTTTTGGCTTTCCAGGGCTAGAGCAGCCGGTATCAATTCTAGAAGATGCTTTAGCAGTAGCGCTCGAACCTATAATGGGGGGGCTTTCAGATAAACAGCGGCAATGGATGGGCTCTCGTTTTCCCTTAATTTCCTTGGGAATCATTCTCTCTTCAGCTCTTTTTATTGCCATTCCTGCTGTCTTCATTTTTGGCAAACCCTACCAAGTTTTCCGCTGGGTATTGCCTGTATTGCTTGTGGCTTGGGCTTTAGCAATGGCAGTTTTTCGGGCTCCGGCTGTCTCGCTGATCGGACAATATGCGGTTAAAACTCAATTGCCTCAAGCAATGAGCGTTTTGATTTTAATTGGCGGGTTGGCGGGGGCCGCAAGACCGATCGCTGGTGATTTTATTCTGAGTTTAGGGCCAGGGATTACTTTCACGATCGGTTCTTTAGTATTATTGGGAGCAGTGGCGGTATTGCGATCGCAAAAACCCGATATGTCTGTGGCGGAAACAGCAGTAAATCCTACCACAAATCAACCGCTTTCTATACCAGCGCTGGGATTAATTGCTGTAACTGGGATGAGTATAGCTTGTGGAACTCGCTTGATGTTAGGGGAGATTCTGCCGAAGGTGTTAGGAACTCAAATTGGGGGTACAGATGTGAAATTGCTGCTGGTGGGAATTGCGATCGCCTTAGCTTTTGCATCTTTACCCGCAGGAATTCTAGCCACCCGCGTTGGAAATCAGAAAGTAACGATCGCAGGATTAGTAGTCGCAGCCATGCTATTACTGGCATTAGTTTTTGCTCAGGGGACAGGGGCTATATGGATCTTAATAATTGCCCTGATTGCTAGTTATAGCTTAGTTGCTAATGGGGCGATTCCCTTTGTACTTTCCCTCATCCCACCGCACCGAGGAGGATTAGGCGTGGGGGTATATTTTGGTGGTTTTTCCTTAGCAATGAGTTTATATGGGGTGATTTTGGGGCCCATATTGAGAATATCTTTGCTTAACGCGGCAATTGTCGGCGCGATCGCATTTTTACTAGCGGGTGCTTGCATTGCCACCAGCAGTTTTAAGGATTTTAGAGTTTAAATCCTACTTAATTACGGCAGGGATTGGGACATTAGAAAAAACAGCTAGGTTGATTCCCAGTGTCGCGATCGCATCAGTTTAAACTAAGAATCTCAAATCCGAGCTTGACGTTCTTAATCTATTGTAATTAAGTTTCTCTTGCCTCATTCCCTAAAAATCTATCTTTAGGAATAGAGATAAAAGCAGCAAAATTAACAAAATTAATGATAAGACTTACGCACTAAATTAGGAGAAAAAAGATGTCTAAAGAACAAAAAAGCAACAAAGAAACCAAAAAACCAAAAAAAGATGCTCAAGAAAAAGATGATAAAAAGAAGAAAGACCCGAAAAGATATGACAGTTAGTAAGCAGAACAAGGTACTTGGGGGATTTTTAAAGCCTTGAGCTGCTCACTGCTGCGGTAAAAATTTCTCAACCCGTCGCACTCATTTCTTGCATTTGCCCAACTGTCATATTACCCGCCGCAGTTAAGCAGAAATAGCGCCTTGTCGATTCTGGCATTGTTGCCCCCGCTAACTCAGTCCCCTCAAAATTGGCTCCCATTAAAGTCGCCTCGCTCAAGTCGGCTTGGCTTAAGTTTGCCTGAGACAGTCTACTCCAGTTTAAGTTTGCTTGTACTAAGCAAGCTCGCACCAGATTTGCCTTTGTTAAGTCTGCTCCCGTTAACTTGACGCTACGCAACTGAGCTGCGTAAAAATTAGCCCCTACTAAGTTTGACCCTTCTAAGTTGACTCCATTAAGTTTCGCTTCGCTCAAGTTGACACCATTGAGATCCACTCCACCCAAATCGATACCGTTGAGGTGAGCTTTCCTGAGACTAATACCTGTTAGTTGAGCTCCAAAAAGTTTTGCACCGCTGAGTTTGGCACCGTAGAGGTTTGCCCAATTGAGATTTGCCCCCGTCAGATTTGCGCCCCGCAGGTTGGTTAATTGCAGCTCGGCACTGCATAAGTTGGCGTTCCAGAGGATAGCATTGCGTAGGTTAGCACCGGTTATATTCGCGCCGCTGAGTTTTGCTCTGGGTAGTTTAGATTTTACTAGGAAAGCTCCGCTGATGTTTGCCTTCGTGAGGTCAGCATCCGCCAGTCTAATTTCGCCCATTTTGGCAAAACTTAGATTCGCTCTGTGGAGGGAAGCGCCATTGAGTTCTGATTTGGTGAGAAAGGCCCGGCTCAGATTAGCTCCCGACAGGTTAGCCCCGGAAAGGTTGACTCCGATTAAGATGGCTCCGCTAAGGTTAGCCGAGCTGAGATCGGCCCCAGCAAAGTCTCTGTCTCCGTTCTCGTAACGCTTGAGCAGTTCGCTTACTTCCATCTAAGTAGACTCCTGATACCAGCAATTTAAGTATATATCTTAACTCTTAATAAAGATTTTATATTTGTTTTTGCCTGCGCGATCGCAGTTAATAAGAGTGTGGGAATTAACTTAATATTTCTCAACACTAATTGTTGCTTTTTATGGAGTTTTTATAAGAAAATATCCGTAACGCCGCCCTCTGGGCGGTAACAATACCGCCAGGATGGCGGCGTTACGTACCCTACTTTACTTTTTAACTGGCTCTGAAGGTAAGAAAAATTGTACATTCCCATCTTCGTCCTGTTCCATTCGAGATCCCAAGGATAACAGAGCACTCTTGGCTCTTTCCCGGACTAAGGGATCTTTAGTTTCGTAGTAAACCGAACTCCAAGCCTGAAACCGTATAAGGATACTATCGGGGTCTCGTTTCAAGAATTCGGCCGTTTGTCGCAATAGCGGCGCAACTCTGCGATCGCCAGTTCCTAAAGCCCAGTCCGCAGCCATTTCATGAGAGCGAATAGCCCCAGGGATATCCCCTAATAGGAGGAATTGATCGAGACCTTTAAACCGCCACACCCGCCAAGCTTGAGGGTCAATCTGGGGAGAAAGAGCATCAGTACCGCGATCCATCATGGGAATAGCGACTTCAGGTTTGCCCAGATAGTAGGAAATTGCTGTAGAAAGAAAAGGATAAATATCAACCCATCGCGGGTCACGCATGGTTATGATATCAAAGTAGGGTGTATTGAGAGCATAGCCAGTTTGCGATCGCACCTCGCTATCGCCAAAATACTGGATGAATTTCAGGAAAGTCCAATCTGCAATTAAATTATCAAACCCAAAAGTAGGCGAAACTTTGGCCAATTGGAGCCGTAGAGCTTCTTGCTCTTGGAGTTCAGACAAGCTAATCGCAGGTGCGCCCGATGCGTTGGCACCATTTTGACCATCTGCCGATAGCCCCCCCAATTGCCGATCGCTCTGTATCACAGTAATACCTGCCAAGGCAGTCAAAACTATAGCGATGTTGGCGATTTTACCTAACCACTTTTGGGATTGTTCAACTTTCCTATCCACTGCACATCCAATTTGTAGCTTTTAATTTAATAGACTTACGTATCACGCTTGGAAACGCAAGAGGCAAAGCAGTGAATTTACTGCCTTGACGGTGGCGCTACAAATAGATTTCGCAAGTCCTATTTAAGTTTAATCAAATAAAGCTGTCATTGCTTGGCAATTCATAGAGAAGGTCGCTAGACTATTTAAAGGATAATAGCCTCCTGCCAATTAAGTATTCTGGTTTTAGATTTTAACGCCAATCTAAAATCTAAAAAATAAAATCGATTCGAGCGAAATTCAATGAACCTAGCCTCAAGACGATTTTCCAAGTTCCGTACTGCCCTCTTGAGCGGGGCGATCGCAACAACTGCCTCCGTTACTTTATTTGTTCCCGGCCTGAGCCAATCCGTCCGTGCCGCACTTCAGGACAGCCCTAAAGCTGTTTTAGACGAAGCGTGGCAAATTGTTAACCGGGATTATGTAGATCCCAGCTTTAATAAGGTCGATTGGCAAGCCGCAAGGCAGCAGTTGCTCAACAAAGATTATACTTCTCGCGAAGAAGCTTATAGCGCTCTCCGCAAAGCCTTAGAGAAGTTAAACGACCCCTACACGCGCTTTATGGACCCAAAGCAGTACGAAGCGCTAACCAACCAAACTTCAGGGGAACTGACAGGGGTCGGTATGAGGTTGGAACAGGACGAAAAAACTAAAACGATCTCCGTGGCCGAACCAATGGAGGATTCTCCTGCGATCGAGGCTGGCATTCAAGCCGGAGATCAAATTTTAGCAATTGACGGTAAATCTACCGAAGGCCTGACCGTGGGTGACGCTGCTGGCTTGATTCGGGGCTCGGAGGGAACAAAAGTCACTCTCAAAATTGGCAGAACTGGAAAAAGTCCATTTGAGGTAACTCTGACTAGGGCCAGAATTGAAGTAGCCGCCGTTCGCTATAACCTCAAGGAGGAAGGGAAGACGCGAGTTGGCTACATCCGCTTGCAAGAGTTCAGCGCTCACGCAGGCGAGCAAATGCAAAAAGCAATTAAAAAACTTAAGGATCAGAAAGCTGATGCTTTCGTCTTAGATTTGCGCGGGAATCCAGGGGGACTTTTGCGAGTCAGCATTGACATTGCCCGGATGTGGATGGATACAGGCGCGATCGTGCGTACAGTAGACCGCGAGGGAGGAAGCGAAGAAATGCGGGCAAATCGCACTGCGATTACTGATAAGCCTTTGGTGGTTTTAGTTGATGACAATTCTGCCAGTGCTAGCGAAATTTTAGCCGGAGCCCTCAAGGATAACAAACGCGCGACTGTAATGGGCGGTCAAACCTTCGGGAAAGCGCTTGTACAGTCAGTGCATTCCCTCTCTGACGGTTCGGGATTGGCCGTAACGATCGCTCACTACTACACTCCCAACGGTACTGACATCAGCCACAAAGGGGTGACACCGGATATTAAAGTGGATGTTACGGACGAGCAGAAGTTACAACTAGCCAGTAAGCCATCGCTAGTAGCAACTCAAAATGACCCTTGCTACGCCCGTGCGATCGCACTTTTGAAAACTAATCCTTCGACCCGTCCTCTTGCTGCTAACGAGATTCGTTAGATGAGCAATTAGGTGTAATTAAAGTAGGGCAGATAATATCTGCCCTACTTTTTAGTATCATCCGTAACGCTGCCCTCTGGGCGGTAACAAAACCGCCCAGAGGGCGGCGTTACGGATATCTATATCAATGACCCATTACCCTTACAATTTGAAATCAAAACTTCCTATTTGACTAGCTTGCACACCTGATAGCAATGCCAAGACTTCCCCACTAATCGAGTGACTAATTAAAGTTGCATCCTGACCTTGAGTAATACTTAACTGGTCGAAGGTCAAACCCCCCGATAAGCCCAAAAGATCTTCCCCTTTCGTAAAATCAGCAATGATGTCCAATCCTTGACCTATACCTAATACAAATACATCATTCCCGCTATCACCGATTAGGGTATCGTTCCCCAAGTCTCCATATAAAATATCATCACCGCCGCAACCAAAGAGAGTGTCATTGCCCTTACCTCCATAGATAGTATCATTTCCCCCACATCCATCAATAATATCGTTATTTCCATTACCGCTCAAATAATCATTAGCTTGACTGCCACACAGAGTATCGTCCCCTAAGTTTCCCCAGAGAGAATCTTCTCCTTTACTGCCAACTAATACATCATTATTTTTGCCTCCAAATAGGGAATCATTTCCTTTGCCCCCATCAATAAAATCATCTCCTTGATTGCCATTAATTAAATCATTTTTTTCTCCACCATTAATTGAATCTTGACCGCGATTTCCCAAGATAAAATCTTGACCTTCGCCACCTAAGAGAATATCATTATTTTTACCTCCTAAAATGAAATCATTTCCCTTGCTGCCATCAATGAAGTCACTACCTTCATTGCCGTTAAGTATGTCCTTACTGTTGCCACCATAAACGTTATCGTTGCCTAATTTACCATAGAAAATATTCCCACTATCTCTACCATAAAAAGCATCATTTTCTGGTGTTCCGAACTGGATGCTATTAGTGTTGTTGCTAGTGTTGTTGCTGTAGATAATATTATCTACAGCATTAGGTTTATTTAGATCGGGACGCACTATTTCCCCGCAAAGACAGGGAATATCTGAGTTGGTTAAAGAAGAGAAAGGGGAAGAACTTATTGTCTCTGTTGGCGTTGGTGTGCCAATAGGTGTTGGTGTTGCTGTTGGAATTGGCGTATTTGTTGATGTTGGAATGGGTGTTGCTGTTGGTGTTGGCGTTCCCGTGGGAATGGGTGTTGGTGTTGGTGTTGCTGTGGGAATGGGTGTTGGTGTTGGTGTTCCTGCTGGAATGGGTGTTGGTGTTGGTGCTCCTGTGGGAATGGG
>NZ_JAQMUA010000081.1:0-31093 GCF_028330895.1 Kamptonema animale CS-326
GGCGTTCGCCAGTGGTGACAAAGCCTTTGATCCGATCTAATTCGCCTGGGCTGAGATAACGAGCCTCGGCATCGGCATTCACAATAGATTTGGTGACGATACTCATCTTTTATTTACCCACTGGATATCCCGTCTTTGTGTTTGAGCGGGAAGGAAGCGAGGCGGGAATTAGCGCTTCCTACTGCTTGTGAAAGGTTCCAGGCTGTGAAAGCTTGGAGTTTTAACGCTTGTTTGCGATATTGGTACGTTTGTCCAAGTCGCGCACAATGCTGTGGTTTACAATACCACAGATGACCTGCGCTCACCTACTTTTGCAAGTTAGGCTGGGGTTGGGGCTGGGGGTTTTGTTTTGGGAAATGTCGGGCCGTTAGTTCAAGGTGCGAGTCCTTTTTGCTAACTACCTCCCGCACAGTATTTTCAGGCATGACGTTCACATTATTAGTCTTGTTGTAATAGTTTGTAACAATTTTTTCATGTTAGGGGATAGGTAAAGGAGGTAAATTGTCAAGCAAAAAAGAGAATGGATATAAAAGGTAAATTGTCAAGGCTCAAGTTTCGCTTTTGGTTAGAAGTTGCTTTTCGCCGAGAATGGCGTAAACTACGGTTGTTTCTGCTTTGCCTCGGAGTTGAATGGAACCTACTTTTTGGGCTTCGTAGCGATCGCACACGCATTGAAAAGTCCTCTCCGTCACCAAGAGGTTATAGGGACTATCGGAACTAACTTCCTTATTCATCGCCTCCAACCTCGCCGCGACATTGACAGCATCGCCGATGACAGAATAATTCAGCCGCCTCGCACCCCCGACGCTGCCTGCAACCAGTTGACCAGTGTGAAGACCAATGCCAAACTTAATTAGAGGTTTGCCTTCTTCTCTGAGGTGTTTGTTGAGTTCGTTGAGACGTTCGTGCATATCGATACAGGCGGCGATCGCATTCATAGCATCTTGTTCAATTTCTTTCTCTTCGGTATGACAAAAAGGAACGCCAAAAACAGCCATGATCGCATCCCCAATATATTTGTCCACAACGCCGCCGCGATTCATAATACAGTCTGTCATCGCCTCCAAATAAGTATTCAGCCAGGTAAGCAACTCTCGCGGTCGCATTTTTTCAGAGATAGTAGTAAAACTGCGGATATCCATAAATAAAACTGTGGCTGTAACTTCTTGAGGTTCGAGTTCCCCTTGTTGAAAAATTTCAGCTTTCCGCTTCCAAATCATCTGGGCCGTTTCCGGGTCAACGTGCTTTTCAAATAGCCGCATTAACTGCTGCTTTTCATATTGTTCTCGTGCTTGTAAAGCAATACCAGCTAAGATAATTGTACCGATAGGCGAGGCAATGGGAATCCACCAGTGAGAGAAGCCAAATAATAAAGCAGCGACGGTAAACCAAGCTGTAGGCAAACCAATCGCGATCGCAGTTCTTTCCTTAACATCTCGATGGAATAAAATCCAACTGGTAACAGGGCCAATGCCTAGCAACAAAATAATTTCCCAAACTTTCGGTACTCGTCTTAGTAGCCTCGAATTAAGCAAATTATCAATCATAGCAGCATGAAGATAAACCCCAGCCGTCGTGCGATCCAGAGGTGTCCGCACCCTGTCCAAACCTTCAGCTACAAATCCGACTAAAATCAACTTATTAGTAAAGGCATCTTGTGGAATTTTACCTGCTACAACATCACTAAATCCATAGGTACTTAAAAACCTAGTTTGCCCCGGCCAGTTAACCGCTACTTTTTGTTGTTCTACTCCTACAATTGGCTGAGGTAAAAGTATAGGATTACCCGGATTATGGATATTATAAATTTGAATCAATGCCGAACTAAAACTGGGAGTACCATTGAACCAAAGGTTAGCTCTACGGCTGATACCATCTGCGTCTGATTCGTGCAAAATATCGCCAACAAAAAGTGCGGCTGCTTTAATTTCTGGTACTAAGTTTTCCTCATCCCCCGTTCTAGCGATCGCCACATTACCGCTAGCTTTTATTGCTGCTGCTAATTCAGCATCTTTTGGGCTAGGATCGATGAAAAGAATATCAAAACCAATAGCAGTTGGCGCACTTTTTTTCAAACTTTCTAGTAATTGCACGTAGCGATCGCGCGACCAAGGAAATTGACCATATTCTTGCAAGCTGCGATCGTCAATTCCGATTACGACAATTCTCCGATCCCAACCAGGATTAGGAATAATACTACTATCGCGAAGTTGAAATAAAGTTTTGTACCCCAAATATTCTAGAGGTCTCCAAGCACCTAACTGTAACATTCCTACAGAAACAACTGCTGCTATCGCGCCTGTTAGCCAAGGAGGATTACTTGCTAGATATTTTTGAACTACAGAAATTGTTTTTTTTAGATGCACCATCCAATCTTTAAAATTCATACCAGTCCCTAGATTAATTTTGAGTCTTGGGTTATTTATTAATAACTGCTAATTTAGGGAACTGCTAATTCATACACTCGTTCTCTCACTGATGGCCCTCGCACTGTTACCTTCAGGCGACGGCTAAGAGGCATATCTCCTTCTATTCTAAATTTACCCTCTGCATCAGTTGCGATCGCCTCCCCATTGACATATACTAAATCCATCGGTTGAACTTGACCAAATAACCGAAAAGTCCGCGAACTTATTCTTGACAAACTGCGGATTCTGAGTATACTTAAAGCCGGATTTTCTTTGGTAACAGTTGGCTCACCTCCGAAGTTAATTACACTCCAATAACCAGCATTAACAGCAACTTCCTGTTGCATTCCAGCAAATCCTACTGCACCTTCAATTGTATCAACACCTGTTTTACCATCAGGCCCAACATTAACACCAAAAGATGTGCCTCGAACTCCAGCAACTCCTCTGGGAGTCCGCACTCTCACAGGAGCATTTTTAGCAGAATTGGCAGCTTGTGCGACTTCGTATATTTGACCAATTCCTGTCAAGTTATTAAGACCCGCAACGCGAGTTTCACTAACTCCATTCAAGGCTCTAGAACTGGAAGATTTGCTAGCAGATGATGCTATTGATAATCTAACTCGCCCTTTACTGACAAAAATAGCTGTAACTGGATTAGCTGCGTCTGCTGAGAGGGTTTCTATTTTGACAGCAGTGTTTTCTGCAACTTCAACAATTCCAGAATTATTGTCTATTACCAAAGTAACTATAGAGTCCTTACCAGTGACAAGTTCATCGTCAGAAGCCGATAAGCGATCGCCTACTTTTGCCGATCTACCGCCAATAGTAGCAGTACCGCGAAGTTCCTGTATAGAGAGCGATCGCTCTGAAGCACCCTGTCCAATTATAATATCAACAGGAGTAGAGTTAGGGAAATTTGAGACAATCGAGCGAGGTATTGGGATCTGTGGGGCGAGAAATTTACTAGCATTTAGTAGCTGTTTGGGGGAGGAAGAAACAGGGCTAGCAATCGCTTCAGGCATAATCGACAAGGCAGCCAGAACAGCTAGAGATAAGGTCAGTATATCGCTTCTAGATAAGCGCCAGTAAGTAAGAAGTTTATTCATGTCTAAATTTTGTCATGTTTAACTGTAAATACCCCCACTTTTCGCTTCCCAACGCCGCCAATCAGGAATTAGACCATATTTCTATTGTCCCACCCCGATCGCAGGATATGCTTCTTGCCTATCTTTGGGATAGAGCAAGCGGAGTCCGCACTGAGATCGCTAAAATATAAAAATCAGTTAAAAATGGCAACTATAAAGATAAAAGTCATACGATCATCATTGATGAAGGCTAACACACCGCTAGCTGTCTTCAATGGGGCAAGTAAATCTGAACCAATTATCAGCTACTAATATCATGGAAGAATTACTTGAACTTAAACAACTCCTGATAAAAGGTGATATTAAAGGGTCGTTAGCCATAGTTGAAGAACTCGAAGAAATGAGTCAATCTGACATAATTAATAACATTATTAGTTATGCTGTAATTCTCCTGCTACACTTAATTAAACAGCAAGCCGAAAATCGGTCAACTCGCTCCTGGGAAGTATCTATTCGCAATTCTGTTTTAAAAATTCAGGGACTAAATAAGCGTCGTAAAGCAGGGGGAGTTTATTTACATCCTGAAGAATTGCGCCTATCTCTAGAAGAAGCATATCAGCAAGCTATTAACGAAGCTTCTCTAGAAGTGGAAGCAGGGCAGTACGAAGCTAGAGAGTTAGAACAACTGGTTAACCGAGAGCAAATTCTGGATTTAGCCTTAAATTTAATATTACGTTAGCCCCAAACAGATAAAAATAAAGTAGAGGCAAGGGAACTTCGCCTCATCAGCAACACTAGCAACAACCTATGACTCCTTCTGCGATTCAAAGTCCAACTATTAGCGCTACTTCCCGCCGCAGTTGGCGATACTGCATCTTACCCTGCTTGTTAACCCTCGCAGTTGCACTTAGTTGCCTGCTAGCATTCACACCGGCAGCTTTTGCCGGCATCAACGACGATCGCTTCGACGGCAATATCTTCGCTCTCTACGGTGGTAATGGCTCTCTCGTACCTCCCAGAGTCACGCTCACCGATTCGTTTCAGCGCAACAAACCGGCCTTATTGGTGTTCTATTTGGATGACAGCAGCGATTGCAAGCAATATGCCACCGTAGTCTCCAACCTCCAGCAATTTTATGGTCGCGCCGCTGACTTTATCCCTGTCAGCGTTGATTCCCTCCCTGCCAAACCTTTAGACTCGCTTACAGAACCGAGCCATTACTACGAAGGCGTTGTCCCTCAAACTGTGTTACTAGATCAGTCTGGCAAAGTTGCTTTCAACATTAAGGGAGCCGTCGCCTTCGAGCAGGTAGATGATGCTTTCCGAGAAGTCTTTAACTTACTTCCCCGTACTGAGTCTGTCGAGCTCAAACGGCGGATGGTGAATGAATTCAACACTGAGTTGTCGAAATAAAGTCACGACTTAAAGCATACTTCGTAACGCCGCTTTCTAGGCGGTAAAAATACCACCGGGAGGGCGGCGTTACGTAAGTCTTGGTTACAGTGAAATAGCCTTGGACTGTAAAAGGCTCTCTCCTACCTGCAAATACTTTCCTGGTCTTTCTGGATCTGGTATATACCAAGCCGGATTTCCCTTGGGATCTCGCCCTAATTTTGCACCGGGAACCGGTGGTTGAGGAGAGGCGCTACCATTCGCTCCTGACCCCTGTTTTTGACCATTTCCCGCTAACTCAAGAGCCTTACTACCGTTACCTGGTGAAGGCAAAAAGCCTTCGGCTTGCATTTCAACAATGCTTTGCTTGAACGTCGCGACTACAAATTCTAGCTCTGCGTCTGAATGAGCGATCGTCAAGAAACAAGGACGGTGATCCCAAATATGAATTCCCTTTTCCCGCAACCAGTAAAATAGCAATTCTCCTTCTACAAATTCTGGCGGGTAGATAACTTTAAAAAGAGAACCAAAATTTTTCGCTTGGAAGGGAACCTGCAATTGCTCAAACAAACCATTGAGATCCGCTGCTAATTTATTGGTTTTTTGATTGAGCGATTGCTGTAACTGGGGCCCGCATTTCTTCAAATACTCTAAAGCTGCTTTTGCTGCTGCTAATACCAGCGGATGGCGGACAAAAGTACCCGCAAAATAGGTGACACCAACTTCAGGAAATGAGCTATCACCATATTGCCAAAAACCACCATCTAGAGCATCCATAAATTTGCGATTGCCAGCAATTACCCCAATCGGTAAACCAGCACCCACTACTTTGCCATAGGTGGCGAGATCTGCTTCCACGCCAAAATAAGCTTGAGAACCGCCGGGATGAATTCTGAAGCCAGTAATCACTTCATCCATGATGAAAGCTGAACCAGATTTTTCGGTAATTCGTCGCAATTCATGCAGGAATTCTTTGGGTTGAAGATCGGGACGGCGACTCTGCACTGGTTCTACCATAATCGCGGCTAATTCATCGGCATGATTTCTTAAAATTTCCAGAGATTCAGGTTCGCCATAATCCACGATTAACACATTTTCAACTGCTTCTGGCATAATCCCTGGGGAGGCTGGAATTGACCGTAATTTTTTCGTTCCCCGCACGATCACTTCATCAAAAATGCCGTGATAAGCACCTGAAAAAATGGCAATTTTATTACGTCCCGTTACGGTTCTCGCTAGGCGCATCGCACCTAAAACTGCTTCCGATCCTGTGTTACAAAATGCCACGCGCTCTAGCTTAGTTAATTCGCAAATCAGTTCAGCAACTTCTCCCGCGAGAGGGGTTTGCGGCCCAATTTCATAACCTTGTTTGAGTTGTTCTTCAATTGCTTGGACAATAAAGGGTGCGGAATATCCAAAAAAGTTCGATCCAAAACCGTTGGTTAAATCTAGGTACTCATTCCCATCTAAATCCCAAAGTTTGGAACCCAAGGAACGATTGACTACAATCGGGTAAACAATCTCCTTATAAGTGGGATTAAAACCTGAGACTGTGCGCGGATCGGCGAGGTGGTGGCGGTGGGATTGAGCGTACTTTTTCGAGCTGGGAGTTTTAGCTGTATATCGGTTGACAAATGCCTGGAATTTTGCTTGTTGTTGGGAATTTAATTCTCTCCCCTGAGTGTTGATTCGAGCCGCAGCACCAAAGGGTTTTTTCTCTTCGGTTGGTGGGGGAGGATTTTGTGATATGGGGGCGCTGCTAGTGCCATTACTACTACCATTACTTGTCTGAGCAGGCGATAAGATTGGAGGCGACTGTGGAATAGTTTGGGGAGTAGATAAGGGTAGTGTAGAGGGCAGGGATGAAGGGCTATTTCCCAACAATTCTAGTTGCTTGGACATCAATTGCAACTGTTGGGCGATCACGGCTTCCAGAGAACCGGGTTGAGTATTTGCTATGGGTACTTGGTAGTTGGTAATTGGTAATTGGTAATTGGTGACTGGCAATTGGTTTTGATTTTCTTGTCTGGTTACTTGAGGTGGTGGCGGGGCTGATTCGCTGACAGTTTGTGATAAAATTGGTGCGGATTCTTGTGGGGCGGGTAGGACTTCTGGCGGCAAATTTCCATCTAGGAATTCTGCTAAGCTGTCGAGGGTGGGGAAATCCTCTAATAACTGACGAAATGTGATTTTGATGTTGAATTTTTTCTGCAAAGCAGTTCCCACTTGCGTCAAAGCTAGAGAATCTATTCCCAATTCTACGAATAAGGTTGCAGCATCAGCAATATCAATTTCTAACCCCGAAGTTTCTTCGATGACTTCTTGTAATAAGGGGAAAATTCTCTCTTTGCGCGATTGAGTTTTATTCGCTAGGGATGTTTGCATGGTGGATGAAGAATGAGTAATGGGTAATGGTAATGGGGGTTGAGAATCTATCGCTTTTTGGGCGGAGATGACAGGAACTTCGGCTGCTGATGGGATGCTAGCAATAGGTTCTACCCAGTAGCGTTTCCGTTCAAAAGGATAGGTGGGTAAGGGAATGAGACTGCGGGTTTCTTCAGCATAAAAACTCTCCCAGTCGATCGCCCTACCTGCCAGCCAAAGTTGTCCAATGGCATTTAATAAAGCTGACCATTCACTATTATTAACTGCGGTATCGCTGAGGGAAGAAATTACGACTTGTTTTTTCAAGTCTTTGGCTTGTTTGCGAGCTAAGGTTGCCGCCGTTGTTCTAGGGCCAACTTCCAATAAAATTAGGGTAGAATCGTTTTGCCATAATTCCTGTACTCCTTCTGCAAAGCGTACTGTTTGCCGCAAATGTTTCGCCCAGTATAGACAATCTGTTGCTTGTTCTGCTGTAATCCAGCTAGCAGTAACAGTAGAAACAAAGGGAATTTGTGGGGGTTTAAGTTCTACTTGTCGGACGTGGTTAGCAAAGGTGTCGATGATGGGTTCCATCATCGGTGAATGGAAGGCGTGAGAGGTATGTAAATGTTTGCAGGTGATACCTTCGCTTGTGAGTTGGCTTTCTAAGGCTGCGATCGCATCTGTTGCACCCGATGCTACACACAAAGAGGGGCCATTAATCGCTGCGATAGCGACTTCCGCACTCAACCGCTGTTCTAAAGTTGCAGCCGGTAGGGCCACTGACAGCATGGAACCAGTGGGAAGACTCTGGATCAACCGCCCCCTTGTCGCCACTAGCATTAAGGCATCTTGTAGCGAAAATACCCCAGCTAGACAGGCGGAAACAAATTCACCAATACTATGACCGATGGTTGCTTGAGGTTGAATTCCCCAACTCATCCACAGTTGAGCTAAAGCATATTCAACAACAAATAAAGCCGGTTGGGTAAAACAAGTTTGGCGTAACTGAGTCGTTGCGGCTTCAGCATCGCCACCGTCAGGGTAGAGTATATCCCGCAAATCTAAGCTCAGATGGGGTTTTAACAGTTCCGCACATTCGTCTACTGTGTCTCGGAATACAGCCTCAGTCTCATAGAGATTCAAGCCCATATTGACATACTGCGACCCTTGCCCCGGAAACATGAACGCAATCGGGCGCTGTTTCGCGTCTGTCTGGCGAGTGGCAGACTGTTGGGGAGGGAGACTATCTAGTACCTGTAAGGCATCTTCTCGGCTGTTACAGACCGCAAAGCGGCGATGATTAAAGGGTTTGCGACCGATTTTCAGGGTGTAAGCAACATCCGCGAGATTGAGTTCGGGGTCTTGCTGCAAGTATTCCCGTAAGTTAGCTGTGGCCGCATCTAAGGCCGATGGGGTTTTCGCTGAGAGTAAGAGTAATTGCCGAGGACGAGAGGGGCCAGAGGGTGTAACTGGGGGCGCTTCTTCCAAGACTGCATGGGCGTTTGTACCCCCTACGCCGAAGGAACTGACACCGGCCCGTCGAGGTGTGGGGCCGGCTTTCCATTCGGATAAAGTGGCATTGACGTAAAAGGGACTGTTGGCAAAATCGATTTTGGGATTGGGTTTGTCAAAGTGCAGCGTGGGCGGGATGAGTTTGTGGTGAAGAGAAAGGGCGGTTTTAATCAAACCAGCAACGCCCGCACCTGCGATTGTATGTCCGAAGTTGCTTTTAATGGTGCCGATCGCGCAAAATTGTTTTTTCTGAGTTTGAGCGCGAAAAACTTGAGTTAAAGCTTCAATTTCAATCGGATCTCCCAGGGGTGTAGCAGTTCCGTGTGCTTCGATGTAGCTAATAGTTTCGGGTTCTATGCCGGCGAAGGATTGGGCCATTGCGATCGCGCCTGCTTGACCGTCTACACTGGGGGCGGCGAAGCTCACTTTTCCCGCGCCGTCGTTATTGGTGGCCGCACCTTTAATCACAGCATAGATATAATTGCGGTCGGCGATCGCATCTTCTAAACGCTTGAGCACCACCACCCCTGCACCATTTCCGAATACAGTACCCTCAGCATTTGCTTCAAAGGAGCGAGTATAGCCATCATTAGAAAACATTCCCCCGTCTTGGTACAAGTAGCCGCTATTTTGGGGAACGGTGACGGAGATACCACCTGCGATCGCCATATCGCATTGATAACTCAGTAAACTGTAGAAAGCATTACTAACTGTGACTAAGGAAGTCGAACAAGCAGTATAGATATTAAGACTCGGCCCCTTGAGATTCAACTTATAGGAAGTGCGGGTAGTCAGAAAATCTTTTTCATTGGCGACCATTGCTTGAAATGCACCGATCGCGTCGATTAAATCCGGTCGTTTAGAAACATTATTAGCGAAATAAGTGTTATTTCCAGTTCCGGCAAATACACCGATTAAACCTTTATAAGTGTCAGGATTACAACCCGCTTTTTCTAAAGCCTCCCATGCCATTTCTAGAAAAATTCGCTGCTGCGGGTCGATAATTTCAGCTTCGCGGGGATTTATCCCAAAGAAATCCGCATCAAATTTATCCGCATCTTTAATAATCCCTTTCGCTTTGATGTAGTTTGGGTCAGATTTTAGTTGGCTATCAATACTGGGGTCAAGTTCAGCATCAGTTAAAAATGTAGTAGATTCAACACCATTGCATAAATTCGACCACAATTCATCGAGATTAGTTGCGCCTGGAAAACGCCCAACCATCCCGACAATTGCTACACCTTCATATTCTTGTGAATTAGTCATTAAGTTATTAATCTCCTTCAGTCTCTATATATATTGTAGCGCCGCCTTCTATTACGTACATTATTTAACTGAGAAACGCTAAATAATTAGCTAACAATCACTTCCTAGTAGGACGAAACCGAGCCATTGCTGACTTTTGTTTATCTCCTCGCTCTTGAAACTGTTCAGATGCAGAAACCTCATTTTTTCCCTGACTAGAGAGGTATTTTGCCAAGTCACTAATAGTAGGATACTGAAATACTTTGACTACTGGTAGATCGATATTAAGTTCTTGCCTGACTTTAGCAACTACTTGAAGGCTGAGCAATGAATTACCACCAAGCTCGAAGAAATTATCATCAATACCAACCTGCTCAAATTTTAACAGCTTACACCAGATATTGGCAAGTATTGATTCCCAATGATTTTGCGGAGCCGCATAACTCTGTTCTAAGTGCGGCCGCTGCGTATCTGGCGCAGGAAGAGATCGACGATCGATCTTGCCACTAGGAGTTTGTGGTAGGCGATCTAGGGTGATAAATATTGAAGGAATCATGTAGTCTGGGAGTCTCTCAAGGAGAAACTTTCGCCAGTCACTAATGGCAATTTGTTGTTCAGTATTCAGGACAAGATAAGCTACTAAGCGTTTATTTCCGGGTTCATCTTCCCGCGCCGTTACTACCACTTGTTTAACTGCGGGATGAGTTGCTAGGGACGTTTCAATTTCCCCTAATTCGATGCGGAATCCTCGCACTTTAACTTGATTGTCAATCCGACCAAGATACTCAATGTTTCCATCAGGAAGGTAGCGAGCTAAATCCCCTGTTTTATAAAGTCTTGAGGTAAATTTTTTGCTTTCCAACTCCTCTAAAAAGGGATTAGCAATAAATTTTTCATCTGTCAAGTCTGGGCGATGGAGATAACCCCTTGCTAAATTCACCCCACCAATATATAATTCCCCTGGCACACCAATTGCTACTTTTTGCAAGTACCGATCTAGTACATACATTTGAGTATTACTAATCGGGCGACCAATAGAGGGAAGTGCGGGCCAATTACTAGGCGAACCTGTTAAGGTAAAAGCAGTAACTACATGACTTTCTGAAGGGCCATAATGATTGTGCAATGTGGCGTTTTTAAGCTGAGAAAACAGGTGAGAAATTGCCGGACTAATTTGTAATTGTTCCCCCGCCGTAACTATTTCTCGCAGCGTAGTCGGGATTAATTCGTAGGTTTGGGCCGCTTCTGCAAGGTGCTGTAAGGCAATAAAAGGAAGAAAAAGCCTTTCAACTGATTGTGCCATCAGGAAGCCTAATAATTTACCCGCATCTCTCCGCAATTCTTCGGTAATGAAAACTAAGGTTCCACCAGCACATAAAGTTGAGAAAATCTCCTGAAAGGAGACATCAAAGCTAAGAGAAGCAAATTGCAGAGTTTTGGCTTGAACGCTTAGACCAGAGTTTTGAAGTTGCCACAAAATTAAGTTGACTAAACCTCGATGTTCTAAAGCTACACCTTTCGGTTTACCAGTCGATCCAGATGTGTAAATTACATAGGTTAAGTTATGAGGATTAGCTCGATTAATGGGGTTTGTTTTGCTTTTTTGGCTGAGGGTTGACCAGTCTGTATCTAAGCAAATAGTTTTAGCTTGATGGGAGGGTAAATTATCAACTAATTGAGACTGAGTAAGAATGACTGGAGCTTGGGTATCAGTTAACATGAATGTTAACCTTTCTGGAGGGTAAGCTGGATCTATGGGAACATAAGCACCGCCTGCTTTCAGAATACCTAAAATCGCGATCGCCATTTCTAAAGATCGTTCCAGACAAACGGCTACTAAGATATCTGGCCCTATGCCTAATTCCTGTAAGTAATCGGCGAGTTGATTAGCTCGTTCATTGAGTTGTTGATAGGTTAAATAAGAGTCAGAAGATTGGGAAGGAAAAGTAATAGCAATAGCATCAGGTGTGCGTTCTACCTGTTGCTCAAATAATTGGTGTACGCAGTAGTTAGTATGCTCTGTTTGGGTTTGATTCCATTGACATAATTGCTCTTTTTCGGCTAAAGTTAGTAACTGTAATTCCTTTAGGGGTCGATCGAGATTGGCAGCTATATTTTCTAGTAACGTTTTCAAATGACCTAGCATTCTAGCTATTGTATCGCCATCAAAGCGTTGAGCATCCGCTTCAATTTTGAGTAAAAGTTCTTCGCCACCGTATCCGTAAAGATTCAGGGGAAAATTAGTTTGTTCTAGGAGTTGAAATTCGCGCTTAACCCAATCACCACCTTGACCTTGTAAAAGCGAGTTAATCGGTTCATCTTCAAAGGTGACAAGGCTTTCAAATAAAGAAGTTCCACTGGAAATATCGCTCCAAGCAATCGCTTCAATCAAAGGAGTATGTTCGTAGTCTTGCAGTTTTTCCCATTGATTTTGGAGCGCTTCTAGCCAATTTTTTATGGTTTTTTCGGGTGAGACATTGACTCGTAAAGGTAGAGAATTACTCAAGAAACCCACCATTGTTTCTGCACCTTTAAGGGTTCCTTGGCGACAAGTTCGAGTATGACCGAATAAGACTTCTTCTTCACTACTATAGCGGCTTAGGAGCATTGCCCACACTGCTAAAATAATCGTATTGAGAGCGATCTTATTGGCTGGGTATAAAGCTTTTAAACTAGAAGTAATAGAGGGTGAAACTCGAATTGTTTCTATTATTCGATTGGCTTGAATACTATCTCGTACAGAGGGGCGATCGACTATTAGCGGAGTGGGTGTACTGAAGCCTTTAAGGGTTTGTTTCCAGTAGGTTTCGGCTGGCGATAGATCCTGCTTTTGTAACCATTCGATGTAGTCTTGATAAGGGTGGGGTGCTGCTAGTTGTAATTCTTGTTTTTGAGACAGGGCCTCATAAAAGGTGAAAACTTCTTTTAAGACAGTGGCGATCGCGTGACTATCTAGTAAAATATGATGGAATGTCCAAATTAGTTGGTAGTCAGCCTCGCCTTGCTGGAACAGGGCTAGACGCATCAAGGGAGGTTCTGCTAGGGTAAAACCACGTTGGCGATCGCTTTGCAGATAGGTAGCGAGAGATTGAGTGCGATCGCTCTCCGATAAGTTTCGCCAGTCTTGAAGTTCGATTAGTATATTTACTTGGGGATGTACTGTTTGCAACGGTTCCCCTGTTTCTGACCACCCAAAGCTAGTTCTTAAGGTAGTATGTCTCTCAATGACGAGATCCCAAGCTTGTTGTAAAACTGCAACGTTAAGATCGTGATGAAGGTGACAGAGTACCTGTTCAATATCCACACCCGATTGTTCCGCCTTGAGGTGGTGAAACAGCATCCCCTGTTGCATGGGTGATAGTTTATAGGAATAGCGATCGCTCATAAGAAGAAGGAAGAAGGAGGAAGGAGGAAGAAGCTTTAGTTATCTAGGAGAGAAGGAAGAAGGAAGAAACTTTAGTTATCTAGGAGAGAAGGAAGAAGGAAGAAACTTTAGTTATCTAGGAGAGAAAACTGTACACCCTCTCGGCGGTAATTTACCGCCCTCTGGGAGAGGGCGGCGTTACGAATCTCTCCTGTTTACACCTTATCCAAACACTCATTCAAAGCCTTGGCTAAGGACTGAACGCGAGGTTCTAAGATCAGGGTCTTATGATGTCCCGGAACTTCTACGATATCTACTCCACCAGCAGCTAAATCTCCCCAGCCTAGAAAAGGCTCGTAATATTCTTTTGTTGGTCGTTCAATTGCGCGTAATACAGTCACCTTTCCCGGATAAACTTTCGGATCATAAGTGTATTGAGACTGAAAATTATTTGCCTCTATTAGCTTAAAATGCTCTGGGATTCCATCACCATTTTTACCAGGGAACCACTGATAAAATTTCTTGACAATTTTATCGCCTAATTTCTCAAACATCCACAGTATTCTATCAATGACGTACAAAAATTTATCCTTGAGTTTAAATCGTGAAAGATTTAAACGATGGATGTAAAACTGATAGGATAAAGATGGTACATCGGTTGATACAGTCGGACTAAAGGTATCAAGTAAAGCCAGCAAACCAACTTTTTCACCAGCCGCTACAAGTTGCTGAGCGATTTCAAATGCTACAATTCCTCCAAAGGAGTGACCGGTCAAACAATAGGGCCCTTTAGGCTGGACGCTACGAATTTCTTTGATATAATCTCTTGCCATTTCTTCAATGGTAGTGTGAGGTTGCGATTTCCCATCAAGACCTCGCGATTGTAATCCATAAACAGGCTGATCCTGACCGAGATAATGTGCCACAACCTGATAAGAAAGCACATTGCCACCAACTGCGTGAATGCAGAATAAAGGCCTTCTCGAACCCTTGGGTTGAATTGGGACTAAGCTTGACCAAGGAGCCGACCATTCTTTTTGCTGAAGAATGTTAGCAATTCCCTCAATAGTTGGGGTTTGAAAAAGAGTAGCTAGAGGGAGAGTTTTATCAAACTTCTCCTGAATTTTAAAGAACAAACGCGCAGCATTCAGTGAGTGTCCGCCTAACTCGAAGAAATTATCTTTAACTCCAATCGGCTTGATTCCTAAAGTTTCTTCCCACATCTTAGTTAGTTGAATTTCTAACTCATTACTAGGAGCAACAAAGGTTTTTTGTAAATTAGACTCTTCTACTTCCACCACTGTATCCGGGTTTATTTGTCGGAAGTACGGTAATGAGAATAGATGGCTGCTAGGATCGCGGATAATGTTTTCCAAAACCCTCTGAAAATTTTCTAGGATCTCAGAAATGTCACCCTCATTAAATAAATCAGTTTTGTATTTTGTCATGATCTTGAACCTCGATCCATCATAGAGGTTCAACCAACCTAAATCAAAATCAGCGGCTTGATTGTCGAGGAACAAAGAACTAATATCAATACCTGGTAACTCCAACAGGTTTGCGAAGGACTCTTCCAAGCTAAACAAGGTTTTTGATAGAGGTATGCGTGCTAAATTAGGCAATTCTGCGACAGTTTGAAACGGTACATCTTGATGGTCATAGGCTCCTAAAACTCCTTCGCGTACTCTTCCTAATAACTCCCGAAAGCTGGGGTTTCCTGATAAATCAGTCCGCAACACCACAATGTTATTAAAATACCCAACTACCCCCTCAGTCTCCGCACCCTTGCGGCCTGCACTTGGCAAACACATCACAAGGTCTTCTTGGCCTGTATATCGATTGAGCAATATCTGAAATGCTGTTAACAGCGTCATAAATACAGACAAACCTTCTTGACGGCTAACAGTTTCGATCGCAGTCGAAAATTCCTTAGAAAACTCTACAACTTGATAGCTACCTTGGGAACTTGGAGTCAGGCTTGCAGACTGAGAAATGGGCAATTTCAGTACAGGAATATTGCCACTTAATTGCTGTTTCCAGTAAGCTAGTTGGCTTTCTAATACTTCACCTTGCAACCACTGTTTTTGCCAATAGGCAAAGTCAGCATACTGGATGGGTAACTTCGGCAAAGAAGAAGGCTGTCCCTGCAAAAATGCTTTGTAAAGCGCGCCCCATTCTTTCATCAATATTTCTAATGACCAACCATCGGCAATTATATGATGTATAACTACTACTAAAAGCCTTTCCTCGTGATTTAGTCTCACTAATTTTACTCGGAATAAAGGCCCCTCTTCCAATTTGAAAGGACGTTGAACCTCTTGGTTCAAGATTTGTAGCGCCTCTGGTTCTTGCTCAATTTCTGGGAGTTCTTCTAAGCTGATAATCGATAAAAGAGAAGGGACAAATTCAGCAATAATCTGTACGGGTTGGTTATCAACTCGTTTAAAGGTAGTTCGCAAAGCTTCATGACGTTGCAGAATTTCTACCCAACATTGCTCGAACACGCTTTCATCTAACTCTCCCCGCAGGCGTACTGCAAATAGGAGGTTATACATTGGGTTATCGGGAGCAAACTGGTTGAGTAACCACAAACGTTCTTGAGCAAAAGAAAGGGGTAAATTCCTATCTCTGGGAGCAGGTTGAATGGTAATTGTCGGTGTAGCAGCTATCTCCTCAGCTTGGCGCAAGAAAGAGAGAATTTCGGCTTTGCGAGTGCTTAATTCTGTTCGCAATTCAGCAGTAAGAGCGTCCTTGGGAGCATTACAGGTTAAGCGATCGCCTTTCAATTGAATTTCTACACCTAAACTTCGCAGATCTGTCAAAAATTCAGCGGTTTTCATAACTCAATTTCCTGATGGTTTTATCAATGTTGTTATATAGTAGAAGACCACGATTAACAGAGCAAATTCTATTTCTTTGAGAACTGATGTAACGCCGCCCTCTAGGTGGTAAATTACCGTCCAGAGGACGGCGTTACGTAATTTTAGCGGTTGCTATAACTCAAATTCTTCACGTTCTTCATCCGTGTCGAAATCAATCTTTGCTCCTTGCACGTAGCGTAAAGCTTCGACTTGTTCCGCCAGGGTTTCTACTGTCGGTGCTTGAAAGAAGCTCTTCAAAGACAGTTCTACACCCAGGCTTTCTTGCAAACGAGTTATCGCTCGAATTGCTAACAAGGAATGCCCGCCTAAATCAAAGAAGTTGTTACGAATACCAACTCGTTCTATTCTCAGAATCTCAGCCCAAACTTGAGCCAATTCTTGTTCTATAGGTGTACGAGGAGCAACGTAGTTTAATTCTAGCTCTAGGTGATTTTGGCTCGGATTTGGCAATGCCCGACGGTCTATTTTGCCATTAGGAGTTAACGGCATTTCGCCTAAGAAGACGAAAGTTGGGGGCACCATGTAGTCAGGTAGTTTTGCTTTCAAAAAGCTCCGCAATTGCGGGATTAACTTATTGGATAATTTCTTCAGAGAGGGATTGGTTGCATAGCGGTTTAGAGGTAAGGTGGTTCTTCTTGCTTCTGGGGGAGGAGCGATTTTCAGCGCTGGGGATTTCTCTGAGGTACGTCGTTGAAAAATTGCCTCAAAGTAGCCATTTTTACTGCTGATGTCTGACCATTGTAGATTTACCGTATAGGGTAAACTCTCTTCTAAAGCCCACAAACTTTCAGGATGAATACCAGCGGGGATATTCTCTAAGGCAGCAGTTAAGTCTCCTACTGTGGGTAAGTTCTCCTGATTTCTGAGCAATTTTAGAGCTTGTACTTCTTTCTGAAGCCGACTGTTAGGAACTCTCTTGATGCAATACAAATCTGGCTGATTTTCCTCCAGAATTTTTTGTACTGCTTCGAGAGTTAATTGTTCGTCCTGCCAATCATGCCAGGTTGGTTCTACTACTGTTTGGGATTCTGGCTCGATGTAGAGGAATACATCGTAGTGAACTTGAGTTGTTTCATTGAGAATGTGACCCCGGCGCAGTTGAAATTCAACTCGACCGATCGCGGGAATTTGCTCTTCTAGGGCGTAAAAGAATCCCGGATCGATCATCAGTTCTTCTTCATTGGCAATGCGATTTTCTAGGGCTTTTTTGAATTCTTCCAGAGGCATTGAGCCAGGCGATCGCTTCAAAAGGTCGGCTACATGACAGGCAGCTAATAGCCCATAACCCTGTACGTCTCCCACATAAAGACATCCCCCTGGTTTGACTGTCTTTACCGCATTTTCCAGCACTCGCCACAGATAGTTAATATCTGGTAAATGCTGACTGACGGAATTCATAATTACGGTGTCAAAAGAGGCTATTTCACTCTCATCTAATTTGTCAGCTTCTCGGCAAGCGAGAGCGACTTGACTTAGGTTGACTTCAGGACTATTGACTGTTTTTCCTAGTTCCTGAATTACTAATTCTGCGTAATCTGTTCCTAAGAAATAGCTACAGTGAGGTGCAACTCTCAATAATATCTGACCGCAGCCGCAGCCAATTTCCATCGCCCGATCTGGTTTTAAGCTAAGAATCCGATCGATGGTGGGATTTAACCATTGTTTGACTTGTTCTTCTAAAGCGTCCATTTCATCAGCTTTAGTCAGCTTTGCTAAGTCATCTAACTGCCAATCCGAGTCGGCGTTTTCGATCAGAACTTGTGAGAGTCCCAGAAACAAAAAGGCAACATCATCTAATTGAGAGTTGGGCGATTTCCAATCTTTTGATTTCTGGTTTGAGAGATTTTCATAACCCGATTTGTAGAGGTCATCCCATTTTTGATGCCACTCTGCTACTTGTTCGCTACTAGCGTCAACTCCGGTTTCTGGATCTGCGATCGCGCTGAGATCTCCCGGTACCACATAGGCGACTAAAGCTTTCTCTCCAGGGACATCTTCGCGGGCTACTACTGCATTTTCTTGGACGGCAGGATATTGAGCTAAAACTGATTCGATCTCGCCTAGTTCAATGCGGAATCCGCGAACTTTTACTTGATTATCAATCCGGCCTAAATATTCGATATTGCCATCGGGTAAATAGCGGGCTAAATCTCCTGTTTTATAAAGGCGATCGCTACTTTGATTGCTAAAGGGATTAGCAATAAACTTTTCGGCTGTTAATTCGGGCCGATTCAGGTATTCCCTCGCTAAACCTGCACCGCCAAGGTGCAATTCCCCAGCTACGCCGATGGGAACTGGTTGTAAGTGAGAGTCGAGAATATAAGTTTGGGTATTGGCAATTGGACGGCCAATAGATGGCGGTTGTTTTGCTCCTTTTTCGACTAAGGTAAAGGTGGAATAGGTGGTATCTTCCGAAGGGCCGTAGAGGTTAAATAGCTGTTCGATACTCCCAGTTTCGTACAGCCGTTGCGCTAATGTTTGAGAAAGGGGTTCTCCTGCTAAGTTGACTGTTTTTACATTGGCAGGGATACCGATTCTTACTAATTCTGCGATCGCAGAGGGAACTGTATTCACCAATGTAACGGCTTTGAGTGCCGGTAAGCTAGGCAGGTGCAAGGCATTCTCTGCGACGATGACTTTGCCACCGCAGCTTAGAGGCACAAATATCTCAAATACTGAGAGGTCAAAGCAGATGGAAGTTGAGGCTAAAACTCCCGCTAGTTGTTGGGGTGAAAAGACGCTTCTGGCCCAGTCAATAAAGGCAATGGGACTATGATGTTCGATCGCGACACCTTTAGGTCTGCCTGTGGAACCGGAGGTGTAGAGTAAGTAAACTAAGTTAGCGGGCGAAGTCTGGTTTGTGGGGTTATTCTGGTTGTAGGATGCGATCGTTGGCCAGTCGCGATCGAGGCAAATGCGATTTGCCGCCGATGCCGGCAATTCTGCTAGCAATTTTTCCTCAGTTAAGAGCACGGAAATTTGTGCATCTTGAAACATAAATTCTAGCCGATCTTGAGGATAGGCTGGATCTAAGGGTACGTAAGCACCGCCTGCTTTTAAAATTCCCAACAATCCTATTAACATTTCTAGGGAACGATTGACGCAGATCCCCACTAGCACTTCCGGCCCTACTCCTAATGTTTGTAAATAGTGTGCTAGTTGATTAGCTTTGGCGTTTAATTCCTGATAAGTGAGTTGTTGGTCGTCAAAGATGGCAGCTACGGCTTCCGGTGTACGTTCTACCTGCGCTTCAAATAATTGGTGAACGCATTGAACTTGAGGTAACTCTTTTTGCGTCTGATTCCAAGCCGTCAAGATTTGCGCTTTTTCGTCTGCCGGTAAAATCGGAAGTTCGTAGATTTTTTGCTGAGGATCGCTGGCAATTCCTGCCAATAAAGTCTCAAATTCTTCCAGGCGACGGCGGATCGTTTCAGCCGTAAATAAATCAGTATTATACTGACATTCTAAGATCAGTTTGTCGCCCAAATCTACAGCATTGATGAACATCTCAAAATTCTCAGAAATTCTGGGATTCGAGAAAAATTCTGCCTCTAAACCCTCAAACTGAAGGCTATTACCCTTTAGAGGTTGATCGATATTAAAAATTACCGATACCAGGGGAATTCGACTGGGATCTCGCGGCAGATTTAATTGCTTGAGGACGCTACCAAAGGTCATTTGTTGGTGTTCGTAAGCGTCTAAAATTGCTGCTCTTCGCTGTCGCAGGTAATCGCTAAAGGGTCGATCGGGTTCGATTTCGGTTCGCAGTGGTAGTAAATTTACGCAATGACCTACCAGTTGGCTTTTATCGGCAAACAGTTGACCTGCGGTCGGCATTCCTACTACTAAGTCTGTTTGTCCCGATATCCGGTAGAGAAAGATTTCAAAGGCCGCAAACACGGTATTTACGAAACTACAGCCGAGCTTTGCGCCTGCGCGTTTGAGAGGTGTCACAACAGAGGCATTAATTTCCCAATCTTCCCGTAAAGAGTTGTAACTTCGGAAAGGGGGGCGCGATCGATCTATGGGAAGATCGAGGACGGGAACGCGATCGGCAAACTTTTCTATCCAGTAGTTTTCAGCGGCGCGAACTTCTGAGGAATTTGCTTGTTGCTGCTGTAATAATGCGTATTCGCTGAAGCGTTCGGGTACGGGTAAGTTAGGGGAAATACCTTGTTTTAAGGCTGAATAAATTGCGGCTAAATCTGGGATCATTACCCCCCATGACCAACCATCACAGATAATGTGGTGAGCAGTAATTGTTGTGAGGTGTTCTTGAGCTTGCAATTTGATAATTTGCACGCGCAACAGGGGGCCATGTTCGAGATTGAAAGGTTGCTCAACGGCTTGTCGCCGCAGCGCTGCAAGTTGGATTTTACGCTCTTGTTCGCTTAATGCTGATAAGTCAATTAAGGGAATTTCAAGGTTGAGGGATTCTGTGATACACAGGGTGGAGCCATCGGCACTTAAGGTAGTCCGCAGCGCTTCGTGTCTTTGCACAATTTCTTGAAAGGAAGAACGAAGTATTTCTAGATTGAGGGGGCCGCGCAACCGCAGGGATTGGGATTCATTAAAGGCACAATTTGCTTCATCTCCCATTTGTACAGATAGCCAAATTTCTTTTTGTGCTTCTGTTGCGGGTGCTGTCAGTAAGATCTCACCGCTAGCAAATGGGTCGAACTCAACAGCAGTTGCATTTAATTGTGAATGTAATAACTCGTTATTCATTTCTCAACTTTCAATAAATTGGCAACTTTCACAATCTAACATTTCTATTTTTATTGTAGTGGAGATTTAAAAATATCTCCACTAGCCGTTAACTATCTTGTCCCACTTAACCTTTCACTAGCAGTCATTAAAGAGCCCAAAACTGTTAAATAAGCTTCGATCATTCTCGATATGATCGGATATTTTTTTCTGCGACCGATCGTGCATTCCTTGATGAAAAAATTCCAGTTGGATTGACAAAGCTGATCGAAGGCGACTGAAATTGTGACTGTGAGCGATCGCGCCGTATGATACCAACCACAGGGAATAAACATGGTTTCACCGGCTGAGATGATTACAGTTGTTGGGGTTGCTTGAGCAAAAAGTGGGTATTTTTTAAGATCGGGATTGTGATGATTCTCAATGTCAGATAACCAAGGAGAGTCTTTCCGAGGGTAAAGATAAGGCTGCTGCTCTGGTGGAAATAGTGTAAATTCCTTTTCACCATAGACTTGGCTAATAAACGCATACAGGCCTAGGTAATCATAATGTAGGTAAGGAAATTCTCCGCCTGGCCCCCCAAAAAAAATTTCTAAATCATATAAACTATTCAAGCACACGCTAGGGATTAAGGGATTTGGAGTGCGATCGGGGATAGTAATGCTAGGTCTAGGAGTCACATAAGGTACTAATTCTGCAAATTCTTTCCGTAAGTCCATCTTCAAAGGATAAGGAGCGGGGTTGTCTTTGGTTGAATTTACCAAGAGATCCATCAAGTCCGCAACATTGTAAGGTTTCTCTCCAAGAACAATGATTCTGTCAGCAAATTTTTCCTTGAAAAATTCCGGTGTAAACTCTGTTGTTGCTCGCCAATCTTTTGAAAGATCCGTAATAATTACGGGTTTATTCGGATTGCGGTATTCGTCCACAAATTCTTGATGAGTTAGACCACTGCGGCGATCTACCTGCAACTTTTGTGTGGTTGTAGTCATAGTAAGTTTTTATTCCTTGTAGTCTCGATCTAAATAATGTAGTGAGTTTCTCTAACTGCGGAGCGGTTGAGAACAGCAAAGCATAACCTGTGTGTTTAGGGTGGTGACAGTCCACAAGATAGACAATACTCAATGTTCCCTATTGACAATAACACGATTAAAACGGTTATGTAAAGATAAACTCAGGAAAAAAGTTCCTGTACCTAGGTGAGAATGCTAATATTTTTTTTATAAACTTTTCTCTTTACTTATGTGTAGTTACCATGCTGGCTGCAAAGAAAATAGCCAGAAGGTAGTAAGGATAGGTATTGTAGCGATCTCTCCTTGTTAGTAAGACCTTTATCTACTAGACTTTTCTCTCAATAACGGCTTTACTAATTCTTTACAATGAGCCATATTCCTTAATAAAATCAACATATTTTGGAGGGCTTGGTTGTTAACAATTCTTAACTAGCGCGCTCCTTTTCGGTTAATAACAACTTATTATAATTAAGTCTGATATTATTATAGTTATACGTAAGTATTATTTCCTTAACTCTTCAACTCTTCTAGCTGCTTCTATCCTCCCTTGATCTTGAGGTCAATTACTGGATAGTTACCGTGAATTTGTCTGCTTTTGTAAGCTTGTCTTCATCTTGGAGTTAATTACTGGATAATTGGCGTAAGTTTATCTGCATCCGCAAGCGTTACCCAACAACAAAATACCCCCACCTAAAAAGGTGAGGGTATTTAACTTAATGGAACTGGGCAGAATCGAACTGCCGTCCAAAGCGGGTATTAGCTTCCCGATCGCTCACAGGTTTAGCCTATCTGATCCTCTAGGCGGGAACTATCCTTTGTCCCGGATTGTGGGATGCTCCGGTATGTTCTTTCCCAATTAGCCTACCAGAGGAAACTAATTAGGGCATCCGTTGGGGTTTTGTCTGTAATCCTTAACGGAGTCAAACTACAGACGCTCGAACCGTGTTATGGGTTATTAAGCAGCTACAGTAGCGGCTTTACGAGCAAAAGGTACAATGTTGTTTGCACTTATTGTTTGTTGAGCCCGGTATTTCCGAGAGAAGACTCACTCTCGACCTGCATCACGGAGTAGCGTTCGCCACCCTGTCGAAACCATTACAGCCCCTTGTTTGCATATATCTATATTAAACAATTCTCAGTGGGCTGTCAAGTCGGCTAGGGAAGAGGGGCTAGGGACTAGAGGCTAGGGAAGAGGGGAAATAGAGATTACTTCAAATGCAAAAACTTATCCAATGCAGCCACAACCGCAGGCGGCCAGCGGCGGATGGTTGCCACCCAATTTAGGTCTTTATAACGACTATCAAGCCCAACAGCCGCCACCCAATTACTCTCAGCTTCTCCATGCTGTCCCGTTTCCCAAAGGGCCGCAGTTAATGCTGCTCGCATATCAGCAAATTTCGGGTATCGGCGCACTAAATTTTTCATTGTGGTGATGGCTTCAGCAGTTTCGCCAGTTTGGTAAAGAGCGAGGGCGTAATTAGCACGGGCAAAGGCGTATTCGGGAGCTAAGTCAGCAGCTTTGCGGTAGTCTGCGATCGCCAAATCCCACTCTCCTAAACCTGCTTCTGCATTCCCTCGGTTATTGTAAGCTGCTGGATCTTCAGGGTCTAATTCTAGTACATGATTATAAGATGCGATCGCCTCTGACCACCGCCCCAAACCTTCTAAAGCCGTGCCTCGATTCAAATAAGGATCGGGAGCATCAGGAACCAATTCACTTGCTTTCTCATAGTCTGAAAGCGCCTCCTCTAGCTTATTTTGACTTACTCTAGAATTGCCGCGATTGCTCCAAGCTGGCGCAATTTCTGGGAACTTCTCAACAATCTGTGTCCAGAAACTCTCAGCCTTAGCAAAATCCCCCTTATTCGTAGCATCAAAAGCTTTCTGCACCAGTTCGCCTAATTCTTCCTGGGGATTAGCAACTTCTGGTGTTGAAGAAAGCGCGATCGCGTGAGTTAAATTACCCAACCAAGTGATTGCGATCACTAAAGTAACAGTCAAAGATGTCAAGATTAAGCGAATCATAGCGATTTCAGCAATTCAATTTTACTTAACTCAATTATTAACTTAAATTCTCTAGAATGAAGAATTTTTTCTAATTCAAACTCCGCTAAACTATAGTCAGCATTTACTATCGGCAATCAGGGGGTGGGATTGCGCTACTGCTATCACGACTCCCAGCCGCCTTTCCGTCCTCTACAATCTCGCTTGGCACTCCAGATTTATTTTCTAACTCTAAGAAGCCTGGTTACAGATTGAGAAGCATCAGAAGTATAGCCCGCCGCGCACGCAGGCGTAACTTAAAAATTCATGAACAGTAATTTAACTTCTGTGAAGCAATTAGCTTACAGAACTGTATTTATCTATGCCTTTTTCAGTAGCCTGTGGATTCTGCTTTCCGACACGGTACTAGGTAGTATGACCCATACCTCTGGGTTTTTTACCAACATACAAACCCTTAAAGGGTGGGTCTTCGTCCTACTTACCAGTGGTTTAATCTATGCTCTAATTCGCCGAAATTTCCACTCTCTCCAAGAAAGTTACAACCTCTTAGAGGCAATCATTGAAGGTACGACAGACGCGATCTTTATTAAAGACATTGAAGGGCGCTACCTGATGGTCAACTCCACAACTGCTCAGCTCTTAGGAAAACCAAAATCAGAAATTTTAGGCAAAGACGATCGGGATTTGTTCTCACTAGAAGCTGCTAGCCAATACCAAGAAAATGACCGCGCTATTATCGCGAGTGGAGAGACTCAAACTATTGAAGAATTTGGGATAATCAATAATATCAAGCGATTTTATATGGCCACAAAATACCTCTGCCGAGACAAGAGCGGCAAAACCATTGGCTTAATTGGCATCTCGCGAGATATCACTGAGATCAAACAGGCAGCAGAATTATTGCAAGAAACAAAAGAAAAATTGCAAGCTGTAGTTTCTGCTGCGCCACTGGCAATTTTTGTAACCGATCGCCATAATTATGTAAAAATGTGGAACCCAGCCGCAGAGAGAATTTTTGGCTGGCGGGAAACGGAAGTTTTAAACAGTCCCCTGCCCGTTATTCCACCTGAGAAACAGGAGGAATTTCGGACTGTGCGCGATCGCGTCTTCCAAGGTGACTCCTTGGTGAATTTAGAAGCTAAAGCAGTGAAGCGCAACGGCAGCGAGATCGATATTTCTCTTTCCCTAGCGCCTTTATACGACATTGACGGTCAGATCAACAGCATTCTATCAGTCATTGCTGACATCAGCGATGCCTACGGCGAGCTTCGCTTACGCAAACGTGCAGAAGAAGAGCGCGATCGCTTAATCGAGGAACTTCGACAACAAACCGAAGATTTGACAGCCCTTAACATTGTCACTAGCAACAGCATCAGCACCTTGAAACTCGAAGAACTACTGAACGTACTCTTAGAAAGAATTGTAAAAGTAATGAAGGCTGACAGAGTGACGATTTTGTTGCCAGGGGAAGGGGAAGCAGCTACTACGCTATGTGTACGCGCCAGCATTGGAGTTGAGGCCCGTATCGGCGATCGCAGTACCATCCCCATTGGAGAAGGCTTTCCCGGCATCATCGCCGCCACTAGAAAACCGCTGTATGTAGAAGATGCCCAAACTGACGGGCGGGTATGCACCGAGTATATTCAAGATTGCGGAATTCGCACCATGCTCGGCGTACCCCTCAAGCGCTACGACACTTTAGTAGGAGTTCTCCATGTAGATTGGTGTAGCATTCATCCTTACAGCGAGCGAGAACTACAGTTATTAGAAATTACTGCCGAACGCTGTGCAATGGCAATACTTAACGCCCAGCTATATCAACAAACCAAAGAATTACAAGAGCGCCTCCAGTTACAAATTGAGCGGATGCCGATAGGATATATTTTCACCGATCCAGAATCCCGCATTCAAGAGTGGAATCCTGCCGCCGAAACAATATTTGGCTTTAGCAAAGAAGAAGTTTTAGGTAGACATTACGAGATCGTAGTCCCTCCAGAAGTTCGCAACGAGATCGGAGATATTTTTCAGCAGCTATTTCAAAACGAACATACGAAGCAGAATGTCAATGATAACCTCACCAAAGCAGGTGAACTTATTACTTGTGATTGGCAAAATACAACGATAAAAAAAGAAGACGGCGCGGTAATTGGAGTGTTGTCAATGGTACAAAATATTACCTTGCAACAGCGGGCAGAAAAGCAGTTGTGGAAGTATGCTTTTTACGACCAAATTACTGATTTACCCAATCAGACTTTGTTTATAGCTTGGCTCAAACAGTTCGCCGTGCGATCGTTGCTCTCAGACGAAACGAATTTATTCGCCGTACTCTACCTTGACCTCAGCCGCTTTCAGCTCGTAAAATATAGCATGGGGCAGAAAATGGCGAAGGAATTACTATTAGCTGTAGCAGAAAGACTGCAAACTTGTCGTGCTGAAAGTGAGGAGTTAAAGCAGAGTCCTAAAATCAATAGTATTGCTCACGTTGGAGCAAACGAATTTGCGATCTTACTAGAAAATATTCAGGAAGAAAGGGATGCGATCGCGATCGTCGAAAACATTCAACATAAATTAAGCGCACCCTTCAAATTAGATGGTTGCGAAGTATTCACAGACTCCAGCATCGGCATTGTCTTGAGTTCTATTAATTATCAGCAACCAGAAGAGCTCCTGCAAGCCGCCGAAACTGCGATGAATCAATCCAAACTATTAGGGAAAAGCCACTATGCCGTCTTCCATACATCAATGCAAGAACGAGCTATGAGGCCTTTACATTTAGATGCAGATTTGCGACGAGCTTTAGAAAACAAAGAATTTCAGGTTTATTATCAACCTATTTTATCATTGGTTAACCATCAAATTATCGGCTTTGAAGCTTTAGTACGCTGGCTGCATCCCGATCGGGGTTTAGTTTCGCCTGCGGAGTTCATTCCCCTAGCAGAAGAAAGCAGTTTAATTATACCACTAGGTGCGTGGGTTCTCCGCGAAGCAACAAGTCAAATTATGGCATGGCAGCAAAAATTCCCTACTAATCCTCCTTTATCGATTAGTGTCAATGTTTCGGCAGTACAATTGGTTCAACCCTGCTTTATAGAGCGAATCGATCGGTTGCTAAAAGAGACAGGAATTAACCCTTTGAGCTTGAAATTAGAGATTACAGAAACGGCAGTAATGGAAAATGCCAAATCAGTAACAAATGTTCTGGAATACTTGAAAGAGCGGGGAATTCATTTGAGCATAGACGATTTCGGCACGGGGTATTCCTCCTTCTCCTATCTGCATACATTTCCTTTTGACACTTTGAAAATCGATCGTGCCTTTGTTAGCCGCATGAGTGTAGATCCTAAGAATTTAGAAATTATCCGTACTATCATCATATTAGCTCACAATTTAGGCATGGATTTGGTAGCAGAAGGAATAGAAACAAGAGAGCAGTTAAATCAATTGCAAGAGCTAAAATGCGAACATGGACAAGGCTATTTATTCTCTCGACCAGTAGATAGCAAAGCCGCCGAAAGATTGCTGGAAATGCAACTTAGTTCTGGAGCGTAAGTCCTGCTGTTGTTCGCGAGATGGGGGATGTTTGCCACCATTGGTGTCAACTAAAGCTCAAACCCCGCCAGGGACTAAAGTCCCTGTCTCAAAGATCAAGTCCTCTGAAGAGGACTGAAGAAATGGCATTAAACTCATTAGTCCTCTTCAGAGGACTTTAGTTATAAGAGGGGGACTTTAGTCCCTGGCGGATTAAGGGTTTGGCGTTAAGTTGACACGAATGGTTTGCCACTCCTCCCTTTCTACTAGAGTATGTACTTCCCAACTGGTGGAAGTATCGGGATAATCGCTACGATAATGTCCCCCACGACTTTCAGTCCGAAATAGTGAACTTTTGAGGATGAGATAGCCAATATCTAATAAATTCATGGTTTCGGCTGCTAGCTTTAATTGTTGTTCGGCTGTAACTAACTGAAATTGGATATTGTTGCTGGGAGATAAATTGAGGATATATTTACTAATCTCTAGATTTGCCAATTGAGAACGCCAAGCACTAACTTGAGCGATCGCCTCTGCTAGCAGAGACTGCGATCGACAAATCCCCGCACTATGCCACATCACTGTCGGTAACTTTTCTCTTATTAACTCTAATACCTCTATTTCCTGACTCCAGTCTCCCGCCTCGACTGTCCAAGATTTGACCTCGCTACTAGCGATCGCTTCCACTTCCAACTTTTGTAATTGTGCTGCAAAGACAATACATTCGAGTAAAGAATTACTCGCCAAACGATTAGCACCATGCACCCCTGTACTGGCAGTCTCGCCGATCGCATATAATCCCTTAATCGAAGTAGAAGTCATCAAATCTACCGCCACCCCTCCCATCCAATAATGCGCCGCAGGTGCTACGGGTATAGGTTGCTGGAAAATATCAATCCCCCACTGCTGACATTTTTGGATAATATTCGGGAAGCGATGGCGAATTTGTGCCGGTGCGATCGCTCGTAAGTCTAAATAAACATTAGCCGCCGCCGGATCGGCAGCAGTTTTCTCTAAATGGTTAAAAATCGCCCGACTCACCACATCTCGTGGTGCTAACTCTCCCTGGGGATGGTAGTCAAAAGCAAAACGCTTCCCATCAACATCTACCAAATGCGCCCCCTCTCCTCGTACTGCTTCGCTAATCAGAAAGTGAGGTGCGCCCGGTTGACTTAAAGCAGTGGGATGAAATTGCACGAACTCCAAATCCCGCATTACCGCTCCAGCCCGCCAAGCTAGAGCAACACCATCTCCGGTACTGACTGACGGATTCGTAGTTTTAGCAAAAATTTGCCCTCCGCCACCAGTAGCTAAAACCACTGCATTTGCTCTAAGCCACAGGATTTGATTTTGGTATAGCAGACTAATGCCTTGACAACAATGAGTTTCGGGATGTCGCCACAAACTCAAGGCGAGGGCTTGGGGTAATACCTGGATATTGGGCTGTTCTGATACTTTGGCAGTAAGGATATCAACGATCGCTCGTCCGGTGGTATCTTGGGAATGCAGGACGCGAGAGCGAGAGTGAGCTGCTTCTAGAGTTGTTGCTAGTTTGTTTTCTTTGCGATCGAAGGCTACACCAAGTTTTAATAAAGAAGCGATCGCTTCTGGAGCATTTTCTACGAGAAATTCTACGGCTGTGCGATCGCACAAACCCGCTCCCGCGTGTAAAGTATCTTCCAGATGTAGTTGTGGGGAATCATCATCTGCGATCGCGGCCGCGATTCCTCCTTGTGCCCATTTACTCGAACCGGTTCTCAGTTTGTCTTTAGTAACTAAGCCTACACGATAACGTTCTGGCAAACACAGACTAGCATAAAGTCCGGCTGCTCCCGATCCGACTACAATAACGTCAAAGTGTGATGGAATATTTAAGGATGACGAGTTCAGGGAGTTCAATATTTTCTCCAAATCTCAAAGAACTTTGTGGTTAATTTAAAGATATTCAACTCGTAGTATATTAGGTTATGGAAAAATTTACTTGTTCTTAAACTTTGTCAGAATTATCCATGTATGTTGCAGTTTGAGGATTAATACTTATTTAACACTTAATAGTAGAAGCCATTAGCCTACGACGCAATACGGTTCAGTTAACGCTCTGCGACGAATTTAATCTCACGATTTTATGGGAAATATAGTCATCTTTTAGAAGTCAGATTGTTCTTAAATGAACCGTATTGCGCCTGTCCCCTGCTAAGAAAAGGGGGAAAAGGAATACACTTTGCTATTGGGAGGGGCAAGAATATATCGCAATACATTTCAGTTAAGGCTATGCAATGATTAAAACAATAAATATAGAAGGATTCACGATCGGGACTAACTCCGGGACAACGTAATTCCGTCATTACGAAGGCGAGTGCTTGCGCGCAGCGCTTCGCAGTGAAGCAATCTCAAACCCTTATATATCGCTCCAATGCGTAAGCCCTAATTATGATTCCAGTACCTCTGTCTTTAACTTGTTTGGGCCGAAATTTTGAGATAGGCTTTTTCACGAGGCTGGGGTTTTTTCTTTGGCACTATTTATACTATATTTTCAAGTGCGGAATGTGGGATAAAACCTCTTCAGATATTCGGACACCCAGGCATATTATCTCAAAGCAGCAACCGTGCCAGACTGGGTAAAGCTTCACCATAGGTAGGATGGATGTGAACCGATCGCTCTAACAACTGCCAAGTTGCTCCCGCTTCCATCAGGGATAAAAATACATGAACCAGTTCAGCAGTTTCATATCCTACTAGGGTTGCTCCCAGGATTTTGTCTGTGTCGCTATCGATTATCATCCGATAAAACCCCAGATCATGCCCCCACTCGATCGCCCGCGCAATTTGGCTCATGGGTAACGTAACCGCACGCGCGTTGATGCCTTGTTTCTGAGCCTGTTCTAACGTCAACCCCACTCGCCCCACCTGGGGTTCTGTGTATACCGCATAGCCAAGAACGCGATCGCCTCGCGTCCGGTTTTCTCCACACAAAATAGCTTTTAAACGGCGATAGTCCTCCCATGAAACATGGGTAAAGGCAGGCTGTTTAGCCACATCTGCGATCGCATAAACACCAGCACAGGTGGTATGAAACTGGTCGTCAATTTTGACAAAGCCTTTATCATCTAACTCAATCCCGCTAGCGGCGGCATTTAATGCACCTGTATTGGGTTTGCGTCCGATCGCAACTAGCAAAGCTTCTCCCTGAAGTTGTTCGCCATTGCTCAGCATCAGATTAAATACATTATTCTCATAGGCAACCTGATTTACATTCACCCCAAAATGGAGCTCAATTCCATCCTGCTTGAAGGCTGCTGCTAAGACCTCGCTAACATCAGTTTCTTCTCGATCTAAAAGGCGTGAGCCCCGCACAATTAAGTGAGTCTGACTGCCCAAACGCGCCAATCCCTGCCCTAATTCCAAGCCAATATAGCCCCCTCCAATCGCCAATAAACGGGCGGGTTTGGTCTTCAAGTCAAAGAAGTTGCGGTTGGTCAGATAGGGAGTTCCTGCCAAACCGGGAATCTCAGGAATCAGCGATGACGTACCCGTGTTAATAATTACCAGAGGAGCCTGAACGGTGACATCCCCACCTTTGACC
>NZ_JAQMUA010000082.1:0-1636 GCF_028330895.1 Kamptonema animale CS-326
GGCGGGAACGGTGGAAATGGGTTTGCGCTCTCACCATCCTTGGCCGATGTCCAATTCTGAGTATCCTTATTTGTCAAATTTGGCTGTCCATCCAAACTGTAGGCGGCTGGGGGTTGCTCAACAATTACTGAGTAATTGCGAGCGTGCGGCGCTGGAGTGGGGGTTTTCTGATATTTACCTGCACGTATTAGAGAATAATCATGCGGCACGTAGGCTTTATTTTAAGGCTGGCTATCAGTTGCAGCAGGTTGATTGGAATTGGACTTGTTGGTTTTTGCGTCAACCCCGGCGGTTGTTTTTGCGGAAAAATCTCGCGTCTGCACCGATCGCGTAACGCTGTCCTCTGGGTGGTAAAAATACCGCCCAGAGGGTGGCGTTACCAACAATTATGTCAGTCCTAATGTCCGCACTAGAAAAGCCCATTCATCGGCAATTTCTTCGATAATTTTAGCGGTAGGTTTGCCGGCTCCGTGTCCGGCTTTGGTTTCAATGCGAATTAAGACTGGGCGATCGCCTTCGTGGGCTTCTTGCAATGCAGCGGTAAATTTGAAACTATGAGCGGGAACTACGCGATCGTCGTGATCTGCTGTGGTAATCATTGTGGCTGGATAAGGGGTTTCTGGTTTGAGATTGTGCAGGGGAGAATAGCGATAGAGCACATCAAATTCCTCTTGATTTTCTGGGGAACCGTACTCGGAACACCACGCCCAGCCAATGGTAAATTTGTGGAAGCGCAACATATCCATAACACCAACGGCGGGGAGTGCTGCGCCGAATAGTTCGGGACGCTGGGTCATGCAGGCTCCTACTAATAATCCGCCGTTACTACCACCTGCGATCGCTAATTTTGCTGGTGTTGTGTATTTATTGTCTATTAACCATTCTGCGGCAGCTATAAAGTCATCAAACACATTCTGTTTGTTTAATTTTGTGCCTGCTTGATGCCATTCTTCGCCGTATTCACCGCCGCCGCGTAAGTTGGCGATCGCGTAAATTCCTCCCATTTCTAACCAAACTACTCTGCTTACAGAAAAGCTGGGGGTAATTGATGCCCCAAAACCGCCGTAGCCGTAAAGATATGTAGCGTTATTCCCATCTAGTTGCACTCCTTTTTTATGGGTGATAAACATCGGCACTTTTGTGCCATCTTTGCTGCTGTAAAATACTTGTTTGGTTTCGTAATCGTCGGGGTTAAAATCGACCTGTGGCTGACGGTAAAGCGTGCTTTCACCTGTCACCATATCGTAATGATAGATGGTGTTGGGTGCTGTAAAACTGGTGTAACTGTAAAAGGTTTCGGTGTCGTGGCGTTTGCCCCCAAAGCCTCCGGCCGAACCTATTCCTGGCAAGGCTACTTCTCTAACAAATTTACCTTCTAAATTAAAGATTTTTATCTGAGTATAAGCGTCTTTCAGGTAAGAGGTAACGAATTGATTATTGAGGATGCCGATGCCTTGAAGAGTTTCGGTGGATTGAGGTATAACTTCTGTGCTGGTGTTATACCAATTTAATATGAAGCTGCATAGAATAAGGCTTCAAGAATGAAATTGTAAGAAGATAACGAAATGATTTGTTCAGGGGTGATTTGTGCCAAAACTTGATTCAGTCGTTCGCGCAATTGAGCAAGTGTCAGAAA
>NZ_JAQMUA010000083.1:0-10738 GCF_028330895.1 Kamptonema animale CS-326
ACAAGTACCCGCCGCCAGATCATGGGGCTGATGCCCAGCAAGACTATCTTCAGTTGGTAGACGACAGGTTGAGACAATTCCAGCATCCGGTTATCCTACCTCATCCTCTCCCCTATCTCCCCTAAAATTTTTCGCTCTCCAAGATGAGGCAATTTTGGAATGGTACATTACTCGCAAGAACTTTAAAGTTTTCATTGTCACCTATCAACCCCCCCAACCCCCAGGGCTGTTTCATTCTCGAATTTTAGCTCTGCTAAAATTCTGAATTAAAATATTAATATATGCAAGGAAAACGCGAAAATTTAACTATCAATAAAATTGATAGTTAAATTAACGTTTTCCTTTGCTGCCAATGGGGTTTAAAACTTATTTTTTTAATTTTTAGCGGGATATATTCCTCTCAAAAACCCGGTTTCTGGAGCCCTGAGCGTAAGTCCTGAATTAGCAATTAGCAATTAGCAATTAGCAATTAGCAATTAGCGATTAGCAATTACCAATTAACAGTTTTAAGGTGGGGGCGTGCTAGAACATAGCATTGATTTCCATAGATAGGGTAATCGGCCGGCAAATTTGAAGGTGATATCTGTGTATCCTTCAGATTTTAATAATTTGGTCAGGGTTGGTACGGAAAAAAATTTGATATGCCCATTATCCCAAAGAACTGTAAAATGTTTATCCATTTTTCCAGTAATAGCTAGAGCTAAATTTTTTAAGTAACTGTGGTAGGGAGTGGTGATAATTAATCGGCCGTCTGGTTTGAGACATTTTTTGGCAACTCTAATCAGTTCTTTGGGATAAAGCAAATGTTCGATTACTTCAACTCCTAAGACAATATCAAATGAATGAAGGAGTTCAGGATGCTGCAAATCATAAATATCAGCTTGGATAAATTGACATTCAGGGAAACTTTGAGATGCGATCGCCACTCCCTGGGGCGAATTGTCTACTCCGATGACTTCATAACCTTGCTGAGCAATAGCATGGCTGAGACTGCCGTTCCCGCAACCGAGATCCAAAACGCGGGGTTTGATGTTGCTGGTAGATTTAGCGACAGCAAGCATTTCTAGCAGTGGAGATAGCAAATAAGCATGGTGATACCTGGGGCGATTATTACTGTAAAAGTATAGGTACTTGCTTGAGGTTCTTTCCATCGATTAAGCTAGAGAGACCGGGGGTCGGGATCGAGTTCACGTCTAGTGTAGGCGTATCAGAGCTATTATTCACCAATAGATACCTCCGATCGTGAGCGTACAAGCCTGATAGTGTCTAGGCTCAAACTTAAATTCCGTTGATGTCGAATAAAATCGAGCAGTGCAGGGTATGGGCGGGGTATCAAGTGAGAGACCCTGTGGCGAGAAGCGATCGCGCTTTACCTGCGATCGTCTGTATTTAGAGTTTTCGACCCCACCTGTAGGATGTCAGTTTATTGGTGTAAACTGTTTCACCCTCTTGAGTTATTGAGAACTTTTGAATAATAGATTATGCTGCACTGGCTTCTATAATTGTGTGAACTGTGGTTCTCCAACCATTTTCTCAGATCAATAGTAGTACCCTAGAAAGATGCTCGATCGATCTGGTTTGTTTGATGATGTTGCTGTTGGGTGTTGCACCTTAAGTTTAAAGATGTCCTATGGTAAGCGTCGGCCCATCCTCCTTTCGCCGTATTCTGCTGTCGCGAATTTTACTGCTCAGCGTACCAGTTTTGCTGGTGGGGGAGTATGTGACTTATAGAAAAGCTCGTTCAATGCTTCTGGAAACTGCTCGTCAAAATCTGACGGAAAGTGCTGGTAGAAAGGCAGAAACTATTGAACAGTGGGTAAACTCTCTGAAGTCAAATTTACTGGGTGCTTCGGAAAGCTCTGTGTTGCAATCCTCCTCGCCCAAGGTTTATCAAAATTTTATCAACCAGTTAGGGCAAAGATTGCCAACTCAGGTGGATTGTTTGCAATTGACTAATTTGCAGACGGGTAAAGTTGCAGCTAGCACTTGTGGTAATCAACCTATTCAGTCGCTACCGAAGAAGTTTTGGCCGCAGCAGCAGCAGTTACTTGTCAATAATAAGAATGTGTATATCAATCTTGTGTGGCCGCCACAGCAAAAGTCGCAGAAATCGGAGAATGACGGTGAATTTCTAGCTGTTCCTGCTGATGGGTTAGAGGCGGCTAAACCCGATCGAAATACTCAAGTTAGTTTGGTTTTAAGTGCGCCGGTTTACATTCAGCAGCAGAATTCGCGCCAACTGCGCTATGTTTTAAGTTTGCAGTCGCCTCTACCAGTGCAAACTAGCGCTCCCAAGGGTTCTTTAGCTGGTTATACGGTTGTGATTGACCAAGATGGGACAATCTTGGCGCACCCAAATATTGACCGAGTGGGGCGTAATATCGATCAGGAGGCGGATGCCGATCGCTTAAAAAGTATTGTCAGAAGAGCGATCGCTGGTGGACAAGCTTTCTTACACCTATTTTCTTTTGAAAAAAATGGGCTGGAGTTACTGGCGGGATATGCTGCTGTTCCTAGTCCGATGGCGAATCAGCCAAAGAGTAAGTGGATAGTTTTAGCGGTTACTCGTTTAGATTATGCCCTGTCTGGTTTGGAAGAAATTCAACAGGTTTTGTTGAATCTGATTGTGGGGTTGGTGGCGGCGAGTATTATGGCAACTCTATATCTGTCTCGCGATCTGGCTCGTCCTCTGGAGAAACTGAGAGATTATGCGCTGACTGTCAAGAGTTTGGAATCTCCGCAGATGGTTCCTCACAATTTGAAAATTAGGGAGTTCGATCAGTTAGCGGAGGCGATCGACAGTATGGTGGAGCGACTGCGATCGTGGGCGGAAGAGCTGGAAGTTGCCTCGAAACAAGCGCAAGTTGCTAATCAGTTAAAAGATGAATTTTTACGCAATATTTCTCACGAACTCAGAACTCCTTTGAATGGTATTATCGGTTTTTTGCAATTTGTCCAAGATGGTGATTGCGATGACCGGGATGAGGAGATGGAGTTTGTCCAGCGTGCTTATGATGCTGCAATTCACTTGCTGAATATCATCAATGATATTTTGGATATTGCCAAAATTGAATCAGGTACGTTATCAATGATGCTGGAAACTATCAACCTCACGCAGGTGATTGAAGAAGCGGTTGATTTGCAGGTTGTGGAAGTTGAGCAAAAAGGTCTGGAGTTAATTTTACCCGACCTGAAGAAGCCGATTATGGTTTATGCTGACCCGGATAAGCTCAAGCAGGTTTTTCTGAATGTTTTGAGTAATGCGATTAAGTTTACTGATGCAGGAAAAATCACTATTTCTATCCAAATTGAATCTGTGTTGCTCAATAATGGTGCTAGTTATAATGGGAATGCAGTATATAATATGGCTCAGATCACTGGTACGAAAGATTGGGTAGTGGTGACTATTGAAGATACGGGGATTGGGATTGACCAAGAACAGCAGGATAAGTTGTTTCAACCTTTTGTGATGGCTGATGGTTCGACTACTCGCAAATATGGTGGTAATGGTTTAGGATTGGCAATTTCACGTAATTTGATGCAGTTGATGGCGGGGACTATTTCGCTCTACAGTGCAGGTATAAATCAAGGTACTACTTTAACTATTGCTTTGCCTGCACAACAGTTACCTGGGGGTTATATCAAGGAAGATTTGGTGATTGTTAGTAGTTAGTAGTTAGTAGTTAGTAGTTAGTAGTTAGTAGTTAGTAGTTAGTAGTTAGTAGTTATATCAAGTCCGGCAAATTACTTACGATCTGTCATTGCGAGCCAAGCGCAGCGCAGTTGCGAGGGTACGAAGCAAGCCCGAAGCAATCTCAAAACCTTGGGATTGCTTCGCTTCGCTCGCAATGACAAGTATTTACCCGGACATGATATTAGTAGTTAGTACAGGGACATAATTAAACGTAAATACCCGTTAACAGTTAACAGTTAACAGTTAACTGTTAACAAATTGTAATCAGTTGTCCGCTAAGTTTCAGGGAGTCGCTGAGGGCGCTGAGAATTCGCACTAATTCGACACCTACCCAACCGGAAGAGATGGGAGATGGTGTGTTACTTTGGACGCAATTTAGAAAGCGATCGCACACTTGTTGGAGGGGCTCTACTTGTTCTACTGTTAATCTTTCCCAAGATTGAGATAAGGTGGCATTGCGATCGCGAACCCTATCCCAGGAACCTGTAATCGCGGTATTATCGTCCTCCGGCTCTAAATAACCATGTTTTAGCGTCAGAGGTGCATCAGTTGAAAGGTCGTCAAAAATCAATGTACCCTTACTTCCGACAATTCCTAAGCGCCTCTGTCTGTCAGGATTGAGCCAGCAAAGATGGATGAATGCTTGAAAGCCATCTGGGTAAAGTAACTTGATCCAAACTAAATCGTAAAGTGGTAATTGGTAATTGGTAATTGGTAATTGGTAATTGGTGGTTTTTCCATCCTCCGTATTTTCCCTATTAATAAAAACGGTTCCATTGGCTTGGACTTGACTTGGAGTTTGTCCCAGCCAAGTATTAAAAATGGCGATGTCATGGATGGCCAAATCCCACAGAGCATCAACATCATTGCGGACGGGTTCGAGATGGGTTCGTTGGGCGTAACCGTAGTGCAATTTCCCTAATTTTCCCGCTTGGATGGTGTTTTTTCCAATCTCGATTGCGGGATGAAATAGGTAGGTGTGGTCAACGAAGAGTTGACGTTGCTTTTTTTCAGCGAGTTGACAAAGTTCTATGGCTTCGGTGAGGTTGAGAGTGAGGGGTTTTTCTGCGAGAACGTGGTAGCCTTGATCAAGGGCGGCGGCGATGAGAGTGCTGTGGGTTGAAGCTGGGGTGGCGATCGCAACTGCTTCTAGTCCGGGCAATTTCTGCAATGCTGACCAATCCGTGGCTAGAACCATATTAGCATCCAAATTAAACAGGCTTTTCACCACAGCTAAGCGTTCGGGCTGCGGGTCTATGACGGCTAAAATCTGACTGTGGGGATGTTCTAGGAAGTTGCGGATCAGGTGAATTCCCCAGTGACCTGCACCTAATACAGCAATTCCAATTTTCATTTAAGAAGGAAGAAGGAAGAAAAATTTAGTTAGCTAGGAGAGAAGGAAGAAGGCTTATGCAGTGAACTTTTTAGTCATCCGTATTTTACACTTAATTGGGTAGATCATTTATTAATAAGTTTAACTGTTAGTTTTTACTTTATTAAAAGCTGCTTGCGCGGCTGCTTGTTCAGCAGCTTTGATGGATCGTCCTTTGCCTTCACCAAGTAAATCCCCTCGCAGCCATACTTCGGCGGTAAAACGTTCTTCTCCTCCGTGAACTCGCCCTGTTTCCTTAACATTATATTCTGGCAAAATTTTGTACTGGCCTTGAGTCCATTCTTGCAGAGCGGCTTTATAGTTTTGGCGGGCGGGATCGCTCAGGATTTGAGCGGCTCGCGGTTGGAAATGAGGGTCTAGCCAAGGGCGAATTAATTGTAAAGTGTTTGTACTCAGGTAGAGGGCGGCGAGGACTGCTTCAAAAGCATCTGCTAACCGTGACTCTTCCCCTGCTTTGTCGCAGGCGGCGCTGCTAGAAACGATTAAATAGCGACTAAATCCATAGCTGTCAGCGATTTGTGCCAGAGTGCGATCGCTCACTAACAAGGAACGAATCGCTGCAAATTCTCCTACTGAACTGCCGGGATAGGTTTCAAATAGTAACTCAGAAGCAGCTAGTCGCACAACTGCATCCCCGATAAATTCTAGCTGTTCGTAATTAGCTTGAGTTGAGGCCGTAGGGTGAGTTAAAGCTAAATCGAGTAATTGCCAGTTCACGCGGTTTCGATCGGGCAATCCTAATTTTTCGACTAATTTTTCCAGTTCCTTTTGACGGCTAGGATAGCTAATATTCATTTTTTCTTCTCTCTGTTTCCTCGGTCTGAACGGCTCTCGATTAACCGAGTTTAATTTTAATCATAACTTACGCGCGATCGCAGCAGGGCCGCCAAGAGGCGCGGTTTCTTGACCGCCAAGATGGGGGCGTTACAGATGGTTTTGGGTAAGTCCTAGCTAAATTATTCTGGATTTGCCCAGAGATATTATTTAGTAAAACTGGAATAATTAGGGGGGGGAAAGAGTCGGACATAAGCCGGGTTCTGTTCCCTTAACTGCAAGCAGCTAAGAGGGCAGTTATCTATCTGGGACACCTGTTACCAGATGCCTCAAGCGGTGCATTCAAGCGGAACTGGTAAAAGACCAACCGTAGTTCCTCCGACCTTGCTCCCAACTGGGGTTTACCTAGCCAGCGCCTCTCGACGCTGCTGGTGCGCTCTTACCGCACCTTTGCACCCTTACCTACAGTTTTGAGTCTAAAATTTAACACTTTAGGCTCCTAATGTAGGCGGTATATTTCTGTGGCACTATCCTCGCGATCGCTCGCACTGGGCGTTATCCAGCAAGTTTGGGCTTTCGGGAGCCCGGACTTTCCTCAGACTCTTTGGAGTCCGCAACCGCCTGCGCCTACTCTCTCCCCTTTTTTATTGTACATTATTTTGCTAATTGCTAATTGCTAATTGCTAATTGCTAATTGCTAATTGCTAATTGCTAAACCCTCCTACTTACCTTCCCGATTTTCCCCATCTCCCCCTGTCCCTCTCCCTCTCTCTTTCCCTAGCCCCTAGCCCCTTCTTTTATAATTACTAATTGCTAATTACGTGAGTCGCGCGGGAGTTATGCAGCTTATCAATCATCTTTGATGGTGGAAAAATTATCAAACCAGCCGCGCCGCCAGAAGAAGTACACTAAACCTGATGCGATCGCAATCATGACACTCCAACACAAAGGATAACCCCAATACCAGTTTAATTCTGGCATATTGAAAGGAGATTTTTCAGTATTAAAGTTCATGCCGTAGATCCCGACAACAAAAGTTAGAGGGATAAAAATGGTAGAAATCACAGTCAGCAACTTCATGATTTCATTCATTTTGTTGCCAACTGAAGATAAATAAACATCCATTAAACCCGAAGAAAGTTCTCGGTAACTTTCCACCATGTCCATCACCTGAACGGTATGATCGTAACAGTCACGCAAATAAACTCGGACATCGGGACTAATTAATTCATTACCATCTCGAATCAGACTATTAATCGCATCCCGCTGAGGCCAGATGGCACGGCGGAGAGTTAGCAATTCCCGGCGAATTTTATAGATTTTTTCTAAGGTTTGGCGATTAGGGTTCATCACTACTTCATCTTCTAGTTCCTCAATGCGTTCCCCATAAACTTCCAACACTGGAAAAAAGCCATCAATAATCGAATCTAGCAGGGAATATACCAAATAATCTGCTCCCTTTTTGCGGATAATACCCTTTGCCGTGCGAATGCGATCGCGTACAGGCCCAAAACTATCATAATCAGGTTCTTCCTGCACAGTTACTAAATAATGTTTACCCAAAATTAAACTTACTTGCTCTTTGTGAAAAACCTCTGTATTCGGCTTCATCATCACCATCCAAGCAACAATTATAAGTTGGTCTTCATAGTCTACAACTTTAGGCCGCTGAGGGACATTTACGACATCTTCTTGAGCGAGGGGATGCAAATTAAAAACTTCACTCATTTGCCGCCAAGTTTCATTATTACCTAATCCGAGTACGTCAATCCAAGAAACAGAATCTGTATCTAAGTAGGGTAATGTATCTTGAGGGCAAGTGAGGCGAGAGCGAATAGCTGCTGCTTCATTATAATCAATTAATACAATATCAGGAGGAGGTGCATCTGGTTCTAGGTCTAAATTTCCAGGGAGAGCACCCGGATCGTCATAAAAATAGTCAACGTATGACTCATCATCATCGTCGTCATGGGGTTCTACAACTGCACTGGAAGTCTTTACACCTTTATATGTCATAATTACCTCACGAAGGAAGAAGGAAGAAGGAAGAAGGAAGAGGGGGAGAGGGAGAGGGAGAATTTTTACCCAATTAGCAATTAGCAATTAGCCATTAGCCATTAGCCATTAGCCATTACCTCTGCCGAATAGGAATTTCAATGACAAATTCTGACCCCGATCCTTTTGCTGAAATACAGGTTAGCATACCGCCATGCTTTTCTACAATAATTTGATAGCTAATAGATAATCCCAAACCAGTGCCTTTTCCCACTGGCTTAGTAGTAAAGAAAGGGTCAAATATACGACACTTCACTGATTCTGGCATACCTGGCCCATTGTCGGCAATTACAATACCGATTCTATTGCTTTCTAACATCGTAGTCCGAATCGTAATACAGGGTAAAATATTACAAGTAAAAGGTAAAGCAGGAATATCTAAGTTCTCTCCTGCTGAGCAATTTTCAATTTCTAAGTTGTCGTCAGCTTTCACATCGGACAAAGCATCAATAGCATTATTAAGTATATTCATCAATACTTGATTTAAGAGGCCAGGGTAGCACTCAACTAAAGGCAAAGCACTGTATTCTTTAACAACTTCAATATTACGATTGGTAGTAGCTTGTTTTAATCTGTGCTGCAAAATTAGCAGGGTACTGTCAATGCCTTCACTAATATCAACAATTTTAATATCAGATTCTTCTATCCTAGAAAAATTACGCAAAGACAGAACTATCTGGCGGATGCGATCTGCTCCCATTTCCATCGAATTCATCAGTTGTGGAAAATCTGACACCAAAAAATCGAGATCGATTTCTTCTGCTAATGCTATGATTTCGGGGGCGGGATTTGCATAGTATTTTTGATATAAGCTGCACAGTTGCAGTAAGCTTTGAGCATATTCGTTGGCATGAGAAATATTACCATAAATAAAACTTACTGGGTTGTTAATTTCGTGAGCAATTCCAGCTACTAACTGCCCTAAACTTGACATTTTTTCTGATTGAATTAATTGAGTTTGAGTTTTCCTCAATTCCTGCAAAGTCAGCTCTAATTGCTGATTTTTTTCTCTCAACTGGGCTTCTGCCTGCTTGCGCTCGGTAATGTTGCGGGCAAGAATAATAACTTGGCTATCACCGAAGGGTAATAACCGCGCTTCATAAGTTTGTTTCCCTTGCGGCATTCGTAAGGAATATTCAATGGTAACTAAACTTCCCTTGGCAAAAGTTTCTAGAATTGCCTGCTCAAATTGGCGGCTAACTTTCAAGGGCAAAACTTCGGTCATTTGTTTGCCTAGGAATACTTGGGGAGGAATATATAAATCTGATGAACTTCCCGATAGATAATCTAAGATTATGCCGTTGATATTAAGTCTGAAATACAAATCGGGTAAGGCTTGAAACACGGCTTCTAGTTCAGAAGTTTTTTGTCGTAAGGCTTCTTGAGCTAAATGCCTTCCAGTAATGTCATGAGCGAAACCTAAAACTGCAAATATATTGCCTTCCGCGTCGCGTAAGGGAATCTTCTGGGTGTCAAAAATGTGAATGGAACCGTTGGCAAAAGTTAATTGGTCGTGGGGGTTATGAACTATTTCCCCAGAGAGTACAGTAGATTCATCGCTGCGAAAACCTCTAATACCGAGGTCATTATTGCCAAATATTTCTGTAGGGGGAAAACCAATTTCTACATCATCTTTACCCAGAATTTCTTCGACAAGAATATTCAGAGAATCTGCAAAGCTTTGGTTGACTAATATATATCTAAAATTGCGGTCTTTGGCAAAAATCCAGTCGGGTGTGGTGTCGATGACTGTGCGGAGTAGTTGTTGGGAATGTTCGCTTTGTTTCAAGGCGAGTTTTAGTTCTAATTCTAATCTTTTGCGAGAGGTGATATTTTCAAAGGCAACGCCGACGCAGTGGTTGGGTAAGGGAAAGGCTTTGATAGAAAAGGCGCGGATTACAGTCCCGTCTTCAAAGCAGTCAATATCTTCAAGTTCTACAGCTTTTTGTTCGCGAATTACTGAGGCAAATGCTTGGGGAATTCCTTTGTCTCGCTGATGGGGAAAAACTTCATCGAGGGTCATTCCGAGAATATCTGCCATCTCTACTCCGGTAAATAAGGTAGTAGCAGGATTGGAGGCGATCGCTCTCAAAGTTCGGTCGTCGTTGATGTCTTCTAAGCGGTAAACGTATAAGCCAATTTGCATATTTTCGACAATTTGACCGTACAGCCGCACGCTTTCGTCTACTTGTTTGCGTTCGGTGATATCTTCGGTAATGCCCAGGAGATATTGAGGATTTCCGCTTTTGTCGAAGATGGGAATTTTGCGGGTGTGTAGTATTCTTAAACCTCTGTGGGGAGTTTGGATGGGGGATTCTGCTACATCTTGTACGGGTAAAGTTGAGGGATTACTGTGATAGCTAGCCAAAACTTCTCTGTCTTTAGCTGCGATCGCATCTGCTTGATCTTTGGGAAGAAAATCATAATCGCTTTTGCCGATCGCCTCTTGGCTAGTTACGCCCGCGATCGCTTCCCCTGCTTTATTCCACAAGACGAATTTTAGCGACTCTGCATCTTTGGCAAAAACCCCTACTGGCAAATTTTCAACTACGGAATTGAGGAAACCTCTAGCTGAGTTTAATTCAGCCTCCGCCCGTTTGCGCTCAATTCCCAAGGCAATTACATTTGCTACAGATGTCAGTGTTTCTTGCAACCCTTGACTCAGCGGTTGATAACTCAAAATTGCCATTACCCCCACTAGCCGATCTTCTACTATCAACGGATAGCCAGCGAAGCTAGTGATCGACGATGGGGAAGGTGGGGAAGGTGGGGAGGATGGGGAAGGTGGGGAGGATAGGGAGGATGGGGAGGATAGGGAAGGT
>NZ_JAQMUA010000084.1:0-3341 GCF_028330895.1 Kamptonema animale CS-326
ATCCTGGCGGTTCCTTTACCGCCAGGATGGCGGCGTTACGTAAGTCCTGATTGAAAAATGGCGCGATCGCATTCAGCTAGAGTTTAAGCTGCGGCGATTAAGGCATCTTTTAGGGGAGTCCAGCGAAAGGCGCGATCGCCTCCCATTTCCACCACTACTTTCACTCGAGGCTCTAAACTAGGTAAAACGGTCAAATATTCAATTTCCTGACGGGACAAAACAAACCCCTCAATAATCCACAATACCAACCCTTTGGCTTTCGGGGGCAAGTGCTCCAATTGAGTATTTACCACTGGGGGCAGATAATAAACGTAGCCAACTGAGGCCTCATTACCAGTAGTTTTTTTACCAAGGTGGGGAGGTCTTACGCCGTGAACCCCTGTTAGATAAGCAGCTAAGTCACCTAAACCTCGCGCTGTGATATTGTGGGTGCTGTAGCTTGCAGCTCTAAGTCGCCGCTGGTAGCGCCCTTCAAATCCACCCTCTAAGGGGACGTAGGCGGCCAGGGAACCCGACTTCTCTAAATCCCGAATCATCTTCGAGCCAGTTATAATCAGTGTCATAGGTTTGACTTATCTTCTGTTAAATTTTGTCTGTTGCTACTTGCGAGCTACGCAAATATTGTACACAACCTATTAAATTTAACTCTAGTCGCCCTACTTAATTAGGACTTACGCAGGTCGTCCCAGAAACCGGGTTTTTGAGAGAATCTATGGGTCATGGCGAAGTATTTTCGTCAAAAAACCCGGTTTCTTTGTTTGGGTGCGTAAGTCCTGTTAATTTTGTCTCAGACAGTTGGCGCTTTTACCGCCGCCTTACTTAAGGTTGGAAAAAAAGCTTATATTTAATGATTTTTAAATTCAAAATCTTAAGATCGTACTATAAAATTATAAGTAAAATTATAAGTAGAGATGCTGGTAATTATCTTTTTTTTCAGCACTCTATTTGAGGTTAATCTACTATTGAGAGCCATCCCCGACGTACAGCGTACAGCAATCTAGTAATAATTTTGTGGTCTGGTTCGCTGAGGGAATTGGTTAATATTGCCGACTGAAGTTGTTGCCGATGCTTCCGATTGATGCCGCCTGACTTCCAGGCTGTAAAGTACAGTTCTGAAATGATAAATTCTGGGAGAAACGCTTGAGTTGTCATTAGCAGTGAAAAACATCTATGCCTTTAATATCCGGCAAAGTTAGCAAAGCGTATGTGACCGCCATCATGAAGACGATGTGATAGTTTTCTGCCTAAAGGCTGATGGAAGTCTCTTATAGCCAGTGATAGGAATAAAAGATCGGAGTGATATGGGTCAATATCAAGAGTGAGACAAATCAATGACTTTGACTTTAGCAGCAAAATCAGACATCCCAACATATCCTCTGAGCTGGAAAAATAGGGTTAGATCGCAACCCAAAACAAGAGCGATCGCGGGTTCAGAAAAAAGAATCAATTAACGGCAATGCCAGAGTTACAAAATAGTAAACTAAGGGCGCAGTAAAAACATAGCTATCAGTGCGATCGAGAATACCACCGTGACCGGGGATCAACTGCCCGGAATCCTTGACTCCAGCATCTCGCTTCATCATGGACTCCGTTAAATCTCCCAATAGACTAGCGATGCCAATCAATAAACCCAAAACTATGCCAGTATAGGGCCACCCTGGCCAGTTCAAATACCAAGATCCCGCTACTGCCACTGCAACGCTACCGCCTACTCCAAACACAGCACCTTCTACCGTCTTTTTGGGGCTAATGTGGGACAGGGAGGTGCGACCAAAGAATTTACCCATGAAGTAAGCGCCGATATCAGCGGCCCAGATACAGCCGAAAGCTAATAGCAGCGTTGCTAACCCTAAAGGTAAAGTGCGGGCATTTGTCCAATCGGGCCAGTAGTCGTTAATGGGTGCATTACTAGCCACTGCCTGAGACATGGCAGATGCGGTTTGGTCGAGCCCGACTCGCAGCCTTACCCAATAGCTGGGCAAATAACCGCCGTAGAACAATCCCAAGATTGAGGAAGAAATGTCTGCGATCGTTGACAACTTGGGCTGGAACAACAGGTAAAAACAGATTAAGGTTCCTGCTAAGGCAAACATGGCATCTACCAGGTTTGGTGCCAGGGCCGCAGTTACTAGCAAAACTTGACTGACGGCTAAGGTGGTTTTGCCAGCGGGTGCAATACCCTTGGCGCGGGCGAGTTGAAAATATTCCTGCTGACCGAGGTAGACAATAATCCCAAAGCCGATGGTGAAGTACCATCCCCCTAAAAAAATCATTCCCAACGCAAGGGCGATCGCAACTATTCCACTGAGGATACGAGACCAAGGCATAAAACGAATTTCTCTTGCAGACTGCTAGGCGGGTCAATCCAGCTATTGAAGCTCTTAGATCTAGTATGAAGGTTAAATGAACGTAAAAAAGGTTAAGAATTACATTTGCCACTTATTTTAATTAGGAAAGCAGGCAAAAGGTAGAAGGTAGAGGGCCGAGGGTGCAAAGTAGAGACCGCAAAGCAGAGGCTACAATCTAGAAGGTCAAAATTTGATTGCATTTCCCTTCTAGATCGTTAAATCCTTCTTCCTTCTTCTTGCGGTTATAAATTTTTGACCAATCTATCTACAGAACTCCCTTAGAACTCGGAATCGCACTGGCACGGCGGGGATCGATTTCCACAGCCATCCGCAAAGCACGGGCAAAAGCCTTAAAGGTTGCTTCAATAATGTGATGAGAATTAATTCCGTCTAACTGCCGAATGTGCAATGTCATTTGAGCATGATTGCATACTGCCATGAAAAATTCTCTGACTAACTGGGTGTCGTAAGTACCCACCCGCTGAGTTGGAATTTCTAATCCATAACTACAGTAAGGGCGGCCAGAAAAATCTAATACTACTTGAATTAAAGCTTCATCTAAAGGGGCAATGAAATGACCAAAACGGACAATTCCTTTGCGATCGCCTAGCGCTTTCCCCAAGGCCTGGCCCAGCGTAATGCCCACATCTTCGTTAGTGTGGTGGTCGTCAATTTCTAAGTCACCGATCGATTGTACGTCTAGATCGATCAGGCCGTGAGAAGACAACTGGTGCATCATGTGGTCTAGAAAGGGAATTCCTGTTGCTGCCTTACAAGTGCCTATGCCGTCCAGATTCAGGATGACTGTTACATCTGTTTCTCCAGTGGTGCGTTTGACGGAAGCGGCTCTAGCGAGATGAGGTACGTTGGTAGGGGGAAGAGGAGAGCGATCGCTAATTTGCATAATTGTTAGTTGTTAGTTGTTAGTTGTTAGTTGTTAGTTGTTAGTTGTTAGTTGTTAGTTGTTAGTTGTTAGTTGTTGGTGTGTAAGTC
>NZ_JAQMUA010000085.1:0-16634 GCF_028330895.1 Kamptonema animale CS-326
ACCTACCAGTACCAATTCTATCCCGACACCAATCAAAAGCTAACCCTCAACCAATGGCTCAGAATTTGCCGTTATTGGTATAACCGCCAGCTAGGGGATAGATTTGATTGGTGGGAAAAGAATCGCACTGCTGTTAACGCTTGTCCATTGATAACGAGCATCGCCGCTCCAGAGAGAAGCCAAATTACTACCACCAAAAACAACAACTACCAATTCTCAAAAAAGATTTGGTTAAAGTAGTCCATAGTGGTGAGTTGTTGGATTTTAAGCAAGTAGATTCAACTGTACTACAAGATGTCTCTAAGCGAGCAGACAAAGCCTTTGAGCGGTTTATTGTCGGTGACAGTAAAGGTGGAAAATCTGGTAGACCTCGATTTAAAACCGAGGCTGACTACCGCACCATGACTTTCCCAACTGCGGGTAATGATTGGATTAAATTGGTTCGCAAGAAGTGGTTTTACCTTCGATTACCCAAGTTAGGAATTATAAAAGTGCGGATGCACCGCCCAATTCCTAATGGGTTTACTGTCAAACAAGTTAGCGTTACCAGAAAAGCTGATGGTTGGTTTATTCAGTTGATTCTTGAAGACATTTCCGTTCCTGAATTTACACCAGACAAAATTATTCCAACCTGGGATAACTCAATTGGCTTGGATGCGGTTTTACACGAAGATGTCTACCTTGCCACATCTGAAGGAGAGAAAATACCCTCGTTAAAACCGCTCAGAAAAAATCAATCTAAGTTAGATCGGATTTCGACAAAGCGGAACAAACGGAAACGAGGCTCTAAGTCAAGACGGAAGTTAGCTAAAAAAGAGGCGAGACAACACCAAAAGATTGCTCGTTCTCGCAAAGACTTCCATTACAAAACTGCTCACAAGTTGGTGAGAATAGGAGCTAAGTTCTTCTTCCATGAAGACTTGAACCTCAAAGGTTTAATGAAGCGGAATAAGAGCAAGCAAGATGAGAATGGAAAGTATTTACCTAACGGTCAATCTGCTAAGTCGGGACTGAATAAGTCTTGGCAAGATGCAGCTTTTGGGCAATTTTTTACGACGCTGGACTACATAGCCGGAAAAGCTGGAGCAGCCGTCATTTCACATAAACCTGCTTACACCTCAATGGTACTCAGCTATCGGAATAAAGTAATTTTCACCGATTGTAGTATGCGAGACTATTGGGATGAGCAAAGCTCTTTGATGGTAGATCGCGATATTAATGCTGCGATCAACCTAAAAAGACTGGGGTTGGGCATTTTCCCCAGTATAAAACGCCGTAGCGGGAATCTTTCTGTAGTTGGTTCTATGGATGAAAGTACTGCGAAGGAAATCTTGCATACCCTTCATCGGGCTGCTAAGAAGCCCACATCATAGCTGTACTCAGCTTGATGTGGGAGTATGTCACTTAACCATCAAAATCAGACGCAGGGGATTTAACCGTACATACCAGGGAAAGGGATGATTCTTGATTGCTTCCCACTTCTCTTTAAAAATTTCTGCTTGTAGATGATAGTCCTGTGGGTTTTCAGGAGTAGCATTCAACTTGAGAAAAAGCGTCATGCGGTGCGGTGTTTCACTGGTTGAAGCTAACCAGCACGGAAATGTATTATCCAAATTGGCATCAGGATTGGGCATAATACTAATCTGATGGGCACGAATTCCTACATTTGCCAAACCGGCAATCATTTCCACAACTTGCAAGGTAACGCCCCAATCCAGCGCGGCGATCGCATTCGACTCGATCGCAATTGCACGAGAAAAGTTTTTGCATCCCGTCAGTTGAGCGACACGCAAGGTTTGAGGACGCTCAAAAATCTGATGTTTGGAATCAAAGGCGATCGCTTTCCCCCCCGACATTACCATCAATTTCTCACATACCCGATAAGCTTCCTCCAGATTATGGGTCACAAATAAAGTCACGCCCGAATAAGTAGATAAAGTTTCCACCAGTTGACGCTCAACTTGAGCGCGGAGATAGGTATCCAGCGCCGAAAACGGTTCATCCAGTAGTAAAACTTCCGGTTCAGTTGCCAGCGCCCTAGCTAAGGCTACCCGCTGTTGTTGCCCACCCGACAGTTGATGGGGATAGCGATCGCCTAATCCCTCTAACTGCAATAGCGCCAATTGTTGATGCACCCGTTGCGATCGCATTTCCTGCGATAAATGTTGCAAGCCAAAAGCAATATTTTGGAAAACAGTCATGTGAGGAAATAGTGCATAGTTTTGAAACACTAAACTTACTTTTCGGTGATGACTGGGGATATTAATCCCCTTTTCTGAATCAAATATAGTTTGACCATTAACAATAATTCGCCCTTGACTGGGGGTTTCTACCCCCGCAATACAACGCAGTGTCATACTCTTACCAGAACCAGACCCCCCTAGTAATCCCACAGTTTCTTGGTGAAGGCTAAAAGCGGTTTTCAAGGTAAAGTTTGCCAGTTGTTTCTCAATATCAACCAGTAGCCCTTGCTTGATAGAAAAAGGGGGTAGGGGATAGGGGCTTTGGCGCAGGGAAGAATTTTCTTTTTCTGTTACTTTAGTGCTTAATCCCCAGTCCTTAGTCCCTATTTCTTCCCTACGATACACGGGTTCATGAGCTTCTATCGCGCCAAATTGCTTACCTTGAATCTTGCCCTCATATTGTTTCTGCCACAAATTGACCGCAACGATCGCTGATAATGAGATCGTCATAATCGCGATCGCCCACAGCCAAGCCTCATTCATTGCTCCTGCTTCCACTGCAAAGTAAATTGCCATAGGAATAGTTTGAGTTTGACCGGGAATATTGCCCGCTAACATCAAAGTTGCCCCAAATTCTCCTAAAGCTCGTGCAAATGTTAGAGTGGTTCCAGCTACAATACCGGGGACAGAAAGTGGAAGCAGCACGCGCCAGAAAATCCTTACCTTGGATGCGCCCAGAGTTTGGGCAACTTGCAGCAGAGTGCGATCGACTTGTTCAAATGCTCCTAATGCAGTTTTGTACATTAGGGGAAAAGCGACAACTGTCGCCGCGATCGCGGCCGCATACCAGGTAAAAACTATTGTGAAATTAAACTGAGCCATTAACTGCCCCAAGGGGCCATTTTTGCCAAATAATAACAGCAGCAAAAAGCCGACAACTGTTGGTGGCAAAATTAACGGCGATACAAAAATGCCCTCAATAACTGACTTCCATCGCCCTCGATAATTCAATATCCAGTAAGCAATTGGAATGCCTGTAAAGAATGTAGCAATGGTGGCAAGTCCTGCGGTTTTAAGAGAAATCCATAATGGGGAGAGATCTGTAATCATGGTAGTTTCTGAGTTAGTTGTTAGTTGTTAGTTGTTAGTTGTTAGTTGTTTGTTGCATTTTTCCTCTTCCTTCTTCCTTCTTCCTTCTACTTAATTGCTGGTTATTTAGAGTTGATAGGACTTACACAGGGAGTCCCAGAAACCGGGTTTTTGAGATCGTATGTGGGTAAGAACGAAGTATTTTCGTCAAAAAACCCGGTTTCTTTGGTTGGGTGCGTAACTCCTGGTGGATCTGGTTGGCTCAGAGCGATCGCACGACCGATTTACCGCTAGAATGATATTCAACGCCCAATCATACCAACTTTATACCAACTTATTTGGTATTCTACGATGCCAAGAAAAGAGCAAGGCTGGATTACTTTCCAATCCTCGGATGAAGAGCGGCAAATTCTCGAACAGATTTGTCAGCAGACTCAACGCAGCAAAACAGAAATTTTGCGAGAAATGATTCGACAGATGGGGCAATCGTCCTCATCTGCCCCGCTTGATGTCAACTCGATAGAATTTTCTGAGGATTTAGATGAGGAAGGAGAAGAAGCGATGCCTTCGGCAAGCTTTGCTAACGATTTGATGAATACACCAGGATCGCAAGCGGTACAAATCAGTGCCCGCAACATTTTGAGGGCCAAAGTGAAACGAATTGTCAAAGGCACAGTGAATGCGGAAGTCACCCTGGCGATCGCACCCTCTGTAGAGTTGGTATCGATTGTCACTCGGACATCGGCTGACAAACTGGGTTTAAAAAAAGGGAAAGAAGTCTTCGCGGTGATTAAATCTAATAGTGTAATGATTGCGGCAGGGTGAGAGCCAGAAGTTGTAGCGATCGGCAAGTGTGGTCAAGGTAGCGATCGGATTTGCCTTGAAAAAAGAAGGTTGATTTCTCGATCGCGACTATCCCCTGAGTAAGGTGACAATCGCTGTGAGTAACTCATTCGGTTCCACAGGTTTTGATAGATGACGTTGAAACCCAGCAGCGAGAGCTTGTTTCTGATTGAAGTCTCCAGCATAAGCAGTCAGGGCGATCGCCGGAACTTGCCCACCCTGCTCTGGGGGCAAAGCTCTCACTTGCCGCATTAACATATAACCATCCATATCTGACATCCCAATATCGCTCAGGAGGATATCCGGCTGGGATTTCGTCAACGCTGCAAAGGCTTCGCCTGCTGAGGATGCGGAAATAACGCTTGCCTGAGCCTGCTCCAACAAAAACACCATAAATTCTCGCGTATCGGTATCATCATCAACCACTAAAATCTGCACGCCTTGCAAATTGAGGGATGAGTCGGAGAATCGATCCGCCTGATTTTTTGCCAGACTAATCGGCATCAGCGGCAATCTCACCGTAAAAGTGGCTCCTAGCCCTTCACTGGGGCTGTCTGCCTCAACTGTACCGCCATGTAATTCCACCAGATGACGCACGATCGCTAATCCTAATCCCAAGCCGCCAAAATTGCGAGTTGTGGCACTATCAGCTTGACGGAAGTAGTCGAAGACGTAGGGCAAAAACTCCTGTGCAATACCCTTGCCGTTGTCGCGGATGGTGATTTGAGCGTAGCTTTTTGAGCGTAGCTTTTTGAGTGTTGAGTTGTGAGTTGAATTTTCCAACTGAGAATTCACAATTGCAAACTCATAACTTTCTAATCGCACCTCTACTCGACCGCCTGCGGGAGTAAATTTAACGGCATTGGAAAGTAGGTTCCACACGACTTGCTGCAAGCGAGTGGCATCCCCAGAAACAGAGCTGACGTTTGGATCGAGGTAAGCCTCGATCTCAATCGATTTGGCCTCTGCTGCCAACCGCACGATTTCGATCGCCCCGCGAATTGTCGAGTTCAAGTTGACCGGACTAACCGTCAAGCTAAGCTTACCTTGCAAAATCCGGGAGACATCGAGCAAATCTTCAATCAGTTTAGATTGCAGCATGGCATTGCGTTCGATGGTTGCCAAGGCCTGTGCCGTCTTCGCTTCATCTAGCTTGCGGTTTTGGAGCAACCTTGACCAGCCTAAAATTGGATTGAGGGGCGATCGCAACTCGTGGGAGAGAACAGCTAAAAACTCATCTTTAATGCGGTTGGCATTTTCGGCAACTTCCCGTGCAGCCTGTTCGCGTTGCAGGAGTTGTTCGCGTTCAGCTTCGATGCGCTGGCGATCGGTTACATTTCGGAAGTAGACAGTGATTCCGTCTGCGGCAGGATAGGCTTGGACTTCGTACCAGCGGTTGTGGTCAGGATAGAACGAGATGAACGAAGAAGCAACTCGCTCGCTGGCGGCTTGACGATAGGCTCGCTCAAATTCCATGCCGACGATGCCGGGATATTCTTCCCAGATTGACTTTCCTAATAGATCGCCCGGAGTACGATCGAGCAAGCGTTCTCCCTGCCGATTCACGTAGGTAAACCGCCAATCTTGGTCGAGCGCGAAGAATCCGTCGGTAATACTATCCAAGATATTCCGGCTCTGCTCCTCGCTTGCCTGCAAAGCTTTTTGGGCTACGATGCGCTCAATTTCGATGAGCTTGCGATCGCTGATATCTTTAAAGACGATCGCAACTTTTCGCTCCTCTGGTTGTCCGGTGCGGCAGGCATAAACGTCGAACCAACGATTCATTACCTCGGAACCACTCTCAAAACGAACAGATTCACCTGTCAGTGTGACTTGGCCGTAAATTTTAATCCAGTGGTCTTCAATATCGGGAAGTAACTGACGCGCCGTTTTACCGACTGCTTCTCGAAGTCCGGTTTGCTCCTCAAAGACGGGATTGATTTCCAAAAAGCGGTAGTCAATGGGCGTTTCATTGGCATCAAAGATTACTTCGATGACGCAAAAGCCTTCATCGATCGATTCAAACAGCGTTCGATAGCGTTCCTCCGAGCGACGTAAGGCAGACTCGGCTTGTTTGCGATCGTCAATGTCAATCACCGAGCCAATATAGCCTTTAAACTCACCATCTGCCCCAAACCAGGGGTTCGCCATATCGATCGCCCAAATATACTCACCGTCTTTACGGCGCAAGCGATACTCCACTCGGAAGACACCCTGGCGCTGATTCGCTGCTAGGAAGGTTTGCTCGGTATACTCGCGATCGTCTGGATGGGTCATGTTCAACCAGCCAAATCCTAAACCCGTTTCTTGGGTTTGTCCTGTAAAGTCGTACCAGCTTTGGCTGAGATAGTGGCAGTAGCCCGTAGAGTCTGTCACCCAGACCATAAATGGGGCATTGTCTGCCATGTTGCGGAATTTCTCTTCACTCTCTCGCAATGCGGCTTCTACCTGTTTGCGATCGGTAATGTCTCGCGTCACGCCTGCCACCGCTTCTACCGCGCCGTTGGCGTTGAAAAGGGGGACGAAAATGTATTCGTAGGCATGGGTTCCAAATGCGCTCGTGTAGGGCGTTTCGTCCTTGAGCGGTTGGCGCGTCTCTATGACTTGCTGAATCTGATCTTGAAGTCGGGTCGCTAAATCCGCTGGGTAATCGAGCTCAAAAAAGTTTTTTCCCACAGCTTCGGCTGAAGTTTTCTGCCAGAGATTGAGCAACGCTGGATTGATGTAGGTGAAACGTCCCGATAAATCGAAGGTGTAAATAAAATCTAGGACAGAAGAGGCGATCGCGTCGAATTTTCGCAGTTGTCGTTCGAGTTCGCTGGAGAGTTGCCGCAAAACCGCTTCTGCTTGTTTGCTGTCGTCAATATCCACTGAAGCACCGATCCAATGTGCGATCTCACCGTTGGCATCGCGCCAGGGAGTAGCTTCATTCAAAAACCAGCGAAACTGATTGTCATGCCGCCGCAGGCGATGTTCGGAACGGATGTTGGTGCCTGTTGCGATCGCGCTAGCAATCTCTTGAACCACACGATCGCGATCGTCAGGATGATGCACATTTTCCGCCCAGTTTTCGCGCTTCAATTCATTGAACGGCTTGCCAAAGTAATCCAAAAAGCTCTGATTCAGGAAGATGAGTTCCCCCGCCGCGTCTAACATCCAGACGTGATGGGTGGAAAGTTCCGTGAGCGTGCGGTATTTTGCTTCAGATTCGCGCAGAGCAAGGTTAGAGCGATCGCGCTCTAGCACGATACTGGCGATTTGAGTGCCAAAGTCAGCGAGTCGGTATTCCCAATCGGTGGGCATTCGTGCCTCACCCAAGCAAAGCATTAAAGACCCCAGTGGCAGGCGATCTACGTCTTGGATGGGCATGGAGTGACAAGCAAGCACGCCGTGAGCTACACATAAGTCTTGCCATTCCTGCGACCAGCGATCGTCGCGGGCAATGTCTGCACAGGTGACAGGCTGATTGCAATATACTGCCTCGCCGCACGTCCCAATGGCAAGTTCATTAATCGGCGCATCTTTGAGTCCTTGACCGAACGAGGGTGGCAAGTCTGGGGCAATTAAGCGGGAAAAGGTTTTTCGTTGGGCATCGGTTAGCAGGACGCAGGCGCGGACATGGGGGTTCAGCTTAGCCATCGAGGCGCACAAAGCTGAGAAACATTCCTCTAGGGGTTGCCCGGATACCGTCAACTCCAGCAGTCGTTTTTGCTCGACTAGCACGAGTTCGGCTTGTTTGCGATCGCTAATGTCTCGAAAATAAATACTTAGACCTGTTGGAGCGGGATAAGCGTGAATCTCTAACCAGATCATCAGGGGTTCGTAGAGAACCTCAAACTGAGCCGCTACTTGGTCTGCCACAACTTGGCGATAAGTCTGTTCAACGATCGTGCCGACTGACCAAGGCCATATTTCCCAGTGCGTTTTACCAATCATTTCTGACTGTTGCAGGTTATTTATCCTAGCAACTTCCTGGTTGGCGTAAGTAATACGCCACTCCCTATCCAAAGATATAAAGGCATCAGTAATGCTTTCGAGAATATCGACTGCCCGTGAGGCCGCCTCGTCTAAAGCTTGACGGGTTGCTTCAATTTCTAGCTTCGCGGCTTGCTCCCGTTCCCAGGCTAACTCAGCTCTCTGGCACCGATCTATACTCTGCAAAGCAGCAGCAGTAAAGCCTGCGAGACTGGTCATTAATCGTAGGTCTTCCCGGTCGAACTCTCGCTGCTCGTTGTGAGAAATAATCCAAATTGCACCTAGCGATCGATCTTTCACGCCAAGCGGAAACAGCAATGCCTCAAAGATAGGAAATTGAGGATGATGCAGGTAGGGGAAATAAAGTTCAGGACGCGCATAAAGTTGCGGCTCTCCGCACTGAATCGTTCTACCACAAGGACTAAAGTTGCTGGGTATGGTCGTTTTTTCCCAAGATTCTAATGAACCTGCGATCGCTACCCAGCGAAAGACGGAGGTGCTATCTGCTAATGTCTCCAACAGGCTGACCCCAGCAGTGTCGCAAGCACAAATATCCTTGGCAATCCGAACCAAGGTTTTGAGCAGGGACTGCGGCTCGTCGGTCAGTTCTTGAGTAAGAGCTATAAGGGCTTGATTTTCAGCCGCTAAGTCCGGCTCTCTTGCTGCACGATCTGCCAGTGCTGCTGTAATCAGGACATCTGCCTCAGTAATTGCCTTTTGGCTGCTTTGAGGTAAACCACGCCCTGAAGGTACAGAGTCACTGTGGAGGCTAGCAGTCATAAAGTCTTAGTCCTCGGTTAGGGGCTAGGGAGAAGAGAGGGAATTTCTGGTTAGGTGCTAGGGAAAGAAGGGGCGATGAACTTAATCAAGGGCTGACGGCTCGACTGAGCGTCGCCGAACCTCCGAACTGTTCCAGAAACCCAGAAGTCTTAATGGTCTTGGGCGTTGCGATCGCTTTACCGCAATCGCCTATCTGCATCCCGCAAACAGCCATGCGATCGCACTGGTGTTTGTTATATTATTACCTACACCATAATTTAAATTGCTCATATCTCCCTCATCAATTGTGTGCAGCTACATTGAGTAAACAATGTGAGTTTAGAAGAGAGAGCTTCGCACATCGCCAAACGATCGCAGTGGCGTTATTAGAGGATTGGCGAAAACTCATCTCTACCATATTTTAGCTTTCCTATTTCTGAGCTTATCTGGGAGTCAAAACCGCTTTCGGATAAGCAATCCGCTTATGATTAAACTGTTCCCAAACCCGCACAAAAATTTCCGCGACTTCCGCTAAATCTTCTCGCGTCAACCCCGAATCAATCAACTGATTATCTTGCCATCTAGCCCTCATCATCTTATTAACCATGCTCAAAGCTTCCTCATGAGTGGCATCTTTAAGCGATCGCAAAGCCGCCTCACAAGAATCTGCTAACATCACAATTCCTGTTTCTCGCGACTGAGGTATGGGCCCATCGTAACGAAAATCTTCCTCTCTCAAGACTCGATTTGAAACTTTTAATTTTGTATTCGCATATTCCTTCCCATTCGCAATTCTTTCTTGTTCGGCAACAATTTGCTGTGCTTGGTGGTAGAAATAAGCAATTAACATTGTCCCTTGATGTTCCGGGATGAAGGCCTGAATTGCCTTGGGTAATCGATATTTCTTGGCCATCGCCAACCCTTCAGTAACGTGCTTTTTAATAATCTCTGCACTCACCCAAGGGTCATTAATTTGATCGTGCTTATTCGGGCCGCTCATCTGATTTTCACAGAATCCCATAGGATCGTGCATTTTGCCGATATCGTGGTACAATGTGCCAGTCCTCACCAGTTCCACATTGCAACCGAGCGATCGCGCCGCAGCTTCAGCCAAGCTAGCCACAAATAAAGTGTGCTGAAACGTCCCTGGTGCTTCCGCAGCCAACCTTTTTAGCAGGGGACGGTTGGGGTTAGCCAATTCCGCTAAACGAATCGGCGTGATCAAATCAAACAAATGTTCTAAATACGGACTTAGACCGAGAGCGATAATACTCCAAGCCACCCCGCCCAGACTTTGCAAAATCACTGTACTGACTAACGCATACCAAATCGAGCCAGCAGTGGCGCTTCCAATCAGAGTAAACAACAGGTAAACCATGCCCTGAGTTACCCCTACCCCCACCCCTAACAGAGCTAGTTCCTCGCGCGATCGCAGTCGCCCAGCCATAAGCGCACCCAGCAAGCCTCCGGCTGCACTTGCCAACAAATGAATCCCGTCAATTTCTAAGCCAATCGGCAATACTGCCGAAAGCAGGCCCACCACTGTTACTCCCACAGCCGAACCGTAAAAGCTACCCGCCAGAATCCCAATCGCGGGTAAACTCGTCCAAGGAATGCCCACAGTCAACAGCACTGGCGTACTCAGCGTCAACAGCAACAACAGCAAATGATCTCTGCGCCGTAGGCGATAGTACCTCTCCACCAACAGCACAACTCCAATTGCGCCGCTAACTAGGCAGACAAACCCCGTTAACCCTACCCAATTTACTTCCCGACGGCTCAAACTAAAGTGGTCTAGCAACACGAAATCGGACAGGGTGATTTCCTCGCCTTCTTTAACAATAATCTCGCCCTCTTCCACAGTTGCCATTACCGGTTTGACCTTTTGAGCGGCAAGTTCGGCTAGCTGTTTGGTTGCTTCTATATCCCTAACCAGATTTGGCTGCAAAATTGCCCCTAAGCTCTTCACCGCTAAAGGTTGAGTTTCCGTCGGCATGACATCCATTACTTGTTGTCTGACGGCTTCCTTTAAGAGATCTTTAGGCAGTCCCGGCGGAATGCCTTGAGCCAGCATCCGGCTGGCTGTACGGTTAATTCCGGTTTGCGTTTGCAACCAAGCTGTATCGGATAACTCCAATAAAGAGGAATCATAGATCTCTCCCAGTGCTGAAACGGATTGCTTGGAGAGTTCCTCTAAGGCGTTGAAATAACCTTTGCGAGCCTGGGAGATATTTTCTGTGAGTCTGTTAAAATCTTCCTGTGATACTACCAAACGGTAAGCTTCAAGTTCTGCAACTGCTTGCTCTACAGATTTATTGACGATCTGCTTTGCGGCTGGGAATTGTTCTTGAGTTGACTCTGTATTCCCGATTTTTTCGTCATCGAGTTCTGCCAGTACAGCTCGCCATTCCCACTCTTGGCACTGCCTTAAGTAACTCTGCACAGTAGTAGAGAGTACTTCTATGCTCACAAAAGGAAATGGCCCTGCGAGCTGTCGTAGTTCGTTACCCCGTGCCAGAAATTTTTGAATTTCCTGATAGATGTGGCGATCGGCACTAGGGTCGATGGCTAGCACTGGTACTGCACCCGTGCGGGCTTCTTTGCGCTGCTCTTCGGTGGTTTTGCGATCGGGGATACTAGCACTAGCTGGAGCTTTGATTGTCTGGGGAGCTTTAGTTCCCACATCCAATTTCGGCTGATTGTAAAAGCGATGTCCCATTGTCCCCGTCAGAGACACCACAGCTACTACTAGCAGCCAAGGCGAGCGCGCTCTACCTTTAGGACAGGATTTTAAGGTTTGACCCCTAGAAGGAGCGACAGTCTCAACAAGCGTCGGTGAGAGGGGCAAGGGAGATAGTAGATGCTGGTGGTTTTGTGCAGTATGTGCTAAACCGCCATTAGTAGTTTGTGTGTTAGCGCTGTGTTTGCTTACCCTGCGGACAGCGTTTAGCTGCTCAATAAAGCTAGCAGCAAGAGAGTGGAGCGTATTCATTTATATCAAAGCTACATCGAAGTTATTTAGCAGCCCTGTCAGATATTTTGCCTGACTCTGGATACTGATTAGTGCCTAGTTCTAAGTTTTTTATCTCTTAAAACTAGACTCGGTGAGGCGGAGACAGTTAGCGATCGCTATTCACACCGAATTTCTTTCACTCCTGAATCTAAAAATCTCAAAAACTCTAAATTCTATGAGGTCTAATCACATAAGGTGCTGCCACAACAGGAGGTTGTGGTGATGCGCTATAGACTGAGCTGTGGTAGACTCCAGACCAAACAGCCAAGAGGTTAGCTGCTAATTCCATAATTTCCCCTATACTTACCGTACCCCAAATTAAAGGCGATCGATCGGAACTCTCACGCCCTTGAGAATTTGTTGCTAATCCGACTCGCCATTCTACAGGAATGCCGACAGCGCTATTATAAGCTCCCGACAGGGCCCCCACCAAACTGCAAGTGAGTTGGGGTTCTACCCCCATTCGCGCTGCGCGGATAACTGCTAGGCGCAAATTTTCTGGGGTACTCAGAAAGCAGTAAAATGCTAAGGCAATCGGCAGAAAAAATGAAGGACTGACAAACTTGGCCTCTAAGCTTCCCTCTGTTACCTCTTGCCTCTGTGCATCGACTGCACTTTTACAAAGCTGAGTCTGAGCTGCCTCTAAACTAGCATTCTGCTCTAACAATACCTGTACTTTTAGCAGTAAAGTTGCTAACGGTGTATCTACCCCCAGATAGGTAAGGGTTTCGGGAATTAATACGGAGGGGTGGAGTTTTTCTTTAAGCGCACGCGCAATCGCGTACCCTACGCTTACAGTGCCTACTGCTACATCTTGTTCAATTTGGCTGGGTGCTTGCCAAACCCCAGCTACTTGTTCTAGCTTTTCTCGTAGTTTAGCTTTATTTTCATGAAAAAACATCGCTACTGGTAAAGTAGCAACTGCTGCTGCTGAAGGCTGAAGGATCAAAGATGAAGGGTGAAGGGCTAAGGGTGAAGTAAAATTTTTTCTAGGTAATATGTCTGGTGCCGATCTGCCAGCCTTTGGATCGTCTGCTGAAGAGTTAACTTTTGTGAATTCTGAGTTAGAAACTCCAACCCAAATATCTCTCCAGTCTTTTAAATCTAAACCTCTCATCTGTATCAAGCTTTTACCCCAGAGGTAAGCAAGATAAGCGCTGCTAGCAGATGCTCTATTGTTAAGCTGGAAGTCACGGTTGAGCGAGTTTATTTCACCTCGTGCCGCACCCAGCCGGAAATTTGGCAATTTTATCTTGTTTGAACTGCGGTTAAAACCTTCATTCCGATCGCTACAACTTGATAGTTGCCTTTGGTATTCAATGCCTAATAATTCCCCTAATGCTGCACCTAGTAGCACACCTTGAAACTTACTTAACAGGGAGTAACGCATTTCAGTTAGCCCTCTTGTTCCCTTCTTCCCTAGCCCCTAGCCCCTGGCTTTTCAAGTGGTGAACCAAAGCTTGTAACCCCAAACGGTAACTATCCGCGCCAAAACCGCTGATTTGACCAATCGCCACCGCCGCAATAAAGGAATGGTGTCTAAAAAGCTCGCGGCGGTAAATGTTACTCAGATGAACTTCTACCGCAGGAACATTAACGGCAGCGATCGCGTCTCGGATGGCTACGCTGGTATGGGTATAAGCTCCAGCATTAATCAGCAGACCTTGGTGTTGCCCTAGCATTGACTGAATTGCATCCACCAAAACGCCTTCATGATTGGACTGCTGGATAGAAATTTTGACCTGGAGGGCTTGCGCTTCTTCCTCTAACAACTGGTTGATGTCATCTAAAGTTGCACTGCCATAAACTCCAGGTTCTCGCTGACCCAATAGATTGAGATTGGGGCCGTGCAACACCAGGATATTTAACAATTCCAACAATTCCAGCGAAATTAATTTTTATTTCTGATTTTTGATTTGGGATGTCACAGAGAGCTGAATCCTTTTGCCAATCTCAAATCCACTGCGGTTATCTGGGACGCTTTGGTTCGTTGACTGGAATGGGAATAAGTTCGGGTTCTGGTTGAGTGTCTGGGCCCAGCAGAGCTTCTATGAGCTTGCGAATCCATTCCGTGATTTCTTCCAGTACCTTTTCAATTTCCTCCATTGAACAGATAGCTCCTTTTTTTCAGGCTAATTTGCTGGACTAACGGCTAAATTTCTGAATTCAGGCAAGCAAAAAGTTGAAACCAACCGTCGAGCTTGTCTTCTCTGGGTACTTTGCTGTGGGCAACGGAGAGAAATCAGTTGATTTACCAATCAGTCTTATTATTTAATAATAACGAATGTTTACAAATAATCAAGAGGTTAAGGAAAAGGAGTTTGGAGTTTTGAGTGGGAAATTGCCCCAATCCCCGATCTCCCTCTTCCCATGTTGTCGGTTGCGATGTAAAGTGGTCTGTCCGTTAGAAGGGGCGATCGCGCGATCCCTCAGATCTCCCTAACCCTTGTGTTAGCACAATGGATTAGTGCTGGGAGAGATAAGGGAGATGAGGGAGATGGACTGGGTAATTTACTGAAACGCCGCTAGCAATTCCTTAAATATCAGCTTCACCAACCGGGCGATCGCGCCTAACAAGCTAAAGCCTCCAATCTGACATAATTTGACCGCGCCGCTAGCATCGCCCCTTGAGGGGGTGGGAGTCTCAACTCTCTAATCTTATGCGGGTTGGCAGTCTTACTCGGTTTAATTGGCTCATCTTTAGCAATCTTGTCAGAGCATCCCCAGTAATGACTCAGGCGATCGCCCCGATTGGGAAAGCTAGGGGCGATCGCAAACAAAGTCCTTGAGATTATAAGCTAGTTAGTTAAGCAACTCAGAGTAAAGCTGGGTTTGGTCACGATTACTATGAAAAACTAAGAATCATGGTAGTTTATTAAACATCTCCCGAAATTAGATTGTTGTTCAGAGAGAGTAATACTTTGAGATTCTTTTGAGAGAGCTATATTTATGTGTACTAACAACTAACAACTACTAAATGCTCTACAAAATTGTTCATCTCACTACTTATAGTTACAGCAGATTTGTTGATCTAGAGCCTCATACAGTTAGGTTGCGAGCCCGCTCTTGCGGTTTTCAGTCCCTACGGGCTTTTTCCTTAGAAGTAACTCCCGAAGCAGCCGGAGTTTCTGAGGTGCTAGATTGGGAAGGAAATAATACTATGAAGCTGTGGTTTACACAGCCTACAAACCAACTCAGTATTAAAATTACCTCTGAAGTCGAAACCCACTGTACAAATCCCTTTAATTACCTCGTAGAGCCTTGGGCAATGCAGTTGCCAATTACAGATTATCCAGCACCAGTGCTGGCTCAGCTTGCGCCATATTTACAACCTATTACTAGCCCCGTAATAATGGAGTTAGCACAAGAGATTTGGCAAGCAACAAATGGTCAAACTGTTAACTTTCTCAGCGAACTTAACCAGCGAATTTATCAAAATTGCGAGCAGACAGTTAGGGAAACTGGCGATCCGTTTCCGGCCGGAATTACCTGGAATCAAAAGTTAGGTTCCTGCCGCGATATGGCAATTATTTTTATCGAAGCTTGTCGCGCTTTTGGGCTAGCTGCAAGATTTGTCAGCGGCTATCAGGAAGGAGTTCCTGAACAAGAAGAACGGCATCTCCATGCTTGGGCAGAAGTATATTTACCGGGTGCTGGTTGGTTGGGATATGACCCTACACAGGGTTTGGTAGTTAGCGATCGCCATATTGTCCTAGCTGCTAGTGCCATCCCTCGCTACGCCGCCCCTATTTCTGGCAACTTTAGAGGTGCTGGTGTTACATCGGATATTCAATACACTTTGTCCATTCAAATTATCAGTTAAATTCCCCCTCAGTTCAACAACTTTTGGGTTTTTTGGAGTTAAAAATGATAACAGGACTTACGCAATCGAAATAAAAATCAAGAGTGACAATTGCTTGATTGGATTGGCAATAACACAATTATATTGCTTTTGCGTAAGTCCTCACTAACGATCGCAATGCTTGTTCATCCCAAATTTCAAGAGCGGGTTTTATTCCTCATCTAAGTGTGACGTATCTAAGTGAGCTATATCTGTGTGTCCTGCATCTGCGATCGCCTTTGGACATGACCAATTACTCGAAAGCAAAGATGGCCATCCCATCCGCAACGCCTCATGACAAACTGTATGAATTGTTAACTGACAGTCCAATAAATGCAAACCGGACTTTTCAGACTGCTTCATGCCAATTTTTAAGATCGAGTCATTGGTGAACTCAATAGTCTTGTTACACTGAACGCAGACAAGGTGATGGTGGTGGTGCGGGTAAGGCTGATTGATTTCATAATGTTTGTGACCTTCTGCCAGTTCCAGTTCTCGCAGCAAACCCATCCTTGCCATTAACTTCAGAGTTCGGTAAATAGTGGACAGACTGATCCGTTCCCCTCGATTTTGTAGCACATTGTAAAGATCCTCCGCACTCAGGTGATTGCCCTTTGGCAAATTTTGAAAGACGTGCAAAATAGTCTCCCGCTGAGGAGTCATCCGCCAGCCCTTATCGTTGAGTTCGGATTTAAATGATGTCGCTGTGTAAAGTACCATAGTCAGCTTTTCAAAAAAGTCTTCCTATTGACAATCATACACAAGAATTCTATATTTTTTCAATATGGTGAGTTATTGAGAATCAATAGCAAGTAATGTGAGTTCGATGGAGTGCGATGTCTTCGGCTGGCTACGCCTACGCGAAGAAACAAACTCAGGACTTACGCGTAACGCCGCCAACAGGCGCGGTATCTTTACCGCGCCTGTTGGC
>NZ_JAQMUA010000086.1:0-11865 GCF_028330895.1 Kamptonema animale CS-326
CCTGACAAGAGGGCATCTTGGATGGAATTTGGGTCAGAATCGACGACGACAAAAGGGATGCCTTCTGCCTTAAATTCTAAGGCAATTTGGCGACCCATGCGCCCAAAACCGCAGAGAATGTAATGTCCAACTAATGAATCTACCAAGCGCCGTTGTTGCCTCAGCCTAGCTCCTTCTTGAAAGTAACCTTGAATTAGGGCTTCTGTAAAGCGGTTGACGATGTAACCGATGGTGACAACGCCCATTAAAATTAGGTAGATGGTGAACATCCGCCCGCGCGAACCAAGGGGGTGAATTTCGCCATAACCTACGGTGGCTAGAGTAAATACTGTCATGTAAGCGGCATCGAGGGGCGGCCACCCTTCAATCAGGCTATACCAAAGCGTGCCGATGCAGAAAATGCCGCCAAGGGCGATCGCACCGCCAACTAATTCTTTTTGCAGACGTTGGTATTTTTGCTCTAGCGTGGAGTACACCGATTTAGTTTTAATTAGTTATTCCCAATCTCATTATGGACGATCGTCGATCGCCTCTTTTCTGGTGTACTCATACCGTCGCACAATGAACCACTTTTGGTAATCTTTGGGTTGGCTTTCAGTTTTTCGCGGACGCGATCGCCACCTTGTCTTAACAAATCCTTAATATCTAAATGCCACAATATCGCCATTGCACCATTTGCTGATGCGATCGCCACTCCATCTCGACTCCAGCTTACACTCCGCACCTCCTGGGGGGCGTTACGTAGCTGCTTTAAGTCCTTTATCTATTTAATGAACTAACTCAGGAATTGATTTTTCAGGGGTTGGACTTGCCAAATTTGGATTTTTATTAAACCCGCTGAGAATGGTTTCTAACATTGGTTGTATCTTGGCTATTTGTTCCGCGCGAATAATCAAATCCCACAAAGGCTCAAATTTTTTCCAACCCCCTGCATAAAGTAAATGCCGCATTCGATGATTCCAAGTATTTTTAGTTGCAACTCCTTGAAATATTGAACTCCAGCGATAGAAATCTTGATAGGCCCGCCAGTAACCAGCTTCTAAAACTTCTGGGGTCATTTTCTTAGGTTTAAATACAACATTGCGAGTATCGTACAAATCCCAATTATGATGCTCTATCCGGTTTTCGGCATCCATTCGCTGATACAAATCTGTACCGGGATATGGTGTTAAAATATGAAATGTGGCAGTTTCTATCCCATTATTTACAGCCCATTCTACAGTAGTATCAAACACAGTTTCATCATCTTCATCCATGCCGAAAACAAAACTGCCATTAATCATCACACCCATGTCATGTAAACGCCGGATTGCAGCACTATAATCCCGATTTAAGTTATGATATTTGTGCTGTTCTCTTAGGTTGACAGAATTAAGAGTTTCAAAGCCGACAAATAAACTCCGCAAGCCACTTTCTACAGCTTTTTCTAACAAGTCTGGCTGCAAAATTGCATGAACAGTACCAGCAGCTTGCCACACTCGCCCCATTCCTTTTAAACCATCAAATAAGGCGCTGGCAAAACGGACATCTCCAAACAAGTGATCGTCAAGAAAAAATAGGTGTTTTCCTGGCAATCTTTCAATTTCAGCTAAGGCACTATCCACTGTTTGGGTGTAGAAAGATTTGCCACCTTTGAAGAAGGATTCTTTGTAGCAAAAATCGCAGTGATGGGGACAACCGCGCGATACTACAATAGAATTTGGGACTAAATATAGTTGCCTTTTGATTAAATCGCGGCGGATTGGGGGGACTCCAATTAAAGTGCGATTTCTAGAGGTATAAACTTTTTCTGGTTTGCCTAAATGCCAATCTTTAAGAAACTGCGGCCAAGTATCTTCCCCAGGGCCGAGAAATATGGTGTCAGCATGGGCGGCGGCTTCTTCTGGGAGGGAGGTGACATGGAGGCCGCCGAGGGCGATATAAGCGCCTTTTTTGCGATAGTAATCGGCTAATTCGTAGGCGCGGTAAGCAGAGGTAATGTAGACTTGAATTACTACTAAATCTGGTTCGTCATCTAGGTTTAGAGGTTCAACGTGCTCGTCTTGGAGGTCAATTTCGTCATCTTCACTAAAAAAACTGGCAATTGTGGCTAATCCCAAGGGTGGAAATAGGGAATATTTGATCGGTCGCCAGTGGGGACTGATGGCTTCGGTGAGGGCTGGCAAAATCATTTTTACTTTCATTTGTTGACTCCTTTGATGACGAAGTTTGAACCAAGTTTTGGCTTTAAGTAATGATAGCTGATGGTTAGAGAAAACGCAGGAATCGCAGGGGATTTTAACAATTATTTACGATGTGTATTTTCGGATTAAATAAAACCCTATTTTGTCACGGATATTGTTCCAGTTCCGCAAACTAATACACCATTTTCAAGTCTGGGAGGTAGGGGTGTAATTATACCGGGCTTGTCAGTGCTACACAGGATAGAGATTGTTGTTATTACATTCTCCTGATAGGGCTTGGTTGGTATTAAAAAAGCACCCCCAAGATAACTTTTAAGCTCCCGTTTTTTGGAGATTCCATAATTAAAGACAGCCTTCTTAGTTGCACGAACTGAATACTTGTAATTTGTGGTCTCGGTTTTAATGCCAATTCCCAAAGCATCTACAGAAGTGGCAAAACCACTTTTTTCGGCAAAATATGCTTGCTGCGTTCGGTTCATTGAGCCAACATACTGTTTTGCTTCCGAGGAGGGACTTTTGTTAGAATGACAAGTAAAAAATAATGGGTAAGCGATCGCGCCAAATGCCCCAATCAACATTAAAAGCAAAAAGCATCCGCACCCTGCATTAGTTGATTCCGAGTTTCTCGTCATAGTTTTATCTCCTTAAATTGACGAAACGTGACTTTACAGAGTTCTATTAGATAATGGTAGAGATATCCCAAAGCTAATCACAAATTGGGTTGAAGTTTACATTTAATAGGAGTAAAACAATGAAAGCAAAAATCTATGACCAAATTCAAACATTAATTGAAATTCCTGATGAATCTTCTGACTTTCTCATTCCAAAAGGAACGGTAGGAGGAATAGTCGAATGTTATGAAAATCCAGAAGTTTACGCGGTAGACCTTGCCATTCCTAATGAGAAGTTTGTGGGAGGTTTTGCCTACATAAATATTATTCTTGAGCCTGAACAATTCGAGGTAATTATTCACCTGCCCGCAAAAGTAGAGGCGCGAATGAAAATATTATCCTTAATTCCGACCAGATTGAAATTGTAAATACTGTGAACAAGTTTAAAATAAAAGCGATCGCATCTTTCTCGATAACGCGATCGCCTCAAATTCAACCAATCCCTAAACTCGCCCCTTTTGTCCATCTTTGCGCTCAAGGGATGTCGGCTGAATCACCTTACTGCCCATGTAAAAGTCGCGCAATTCCACTCTCGTAAACTTAACGCCCCAAGCGTCAGTTGTCGTATCTAACTCTTCCACTAAAGCATTATTGATTTCATTACGAGCCGTGTAAAGTTCCTCGACAGCTAATTTCGCAATGTGCGTCCGAATTGAAAGAATCAACATATTTAGCATTGCTTCTTTAAGATTTTGCACCTTATAGGAAGCTTTTTCTAAGTCAATTATTCGCCAATAGACAATAAATTCAACAGTGACGGAAACTCGATCTTTGGTCGTGCATTGTTGCGGTTGCAGGTTTAAAATTTGTTCGCGAAGGGTTTCTTTATAAGCGACTTGCTCAATAAATGGAATCAAAAATGTCAAGCCTGGATCGAGTTTCTTACCATCATATTTTCCGAAAATCTCAACTAAAGCTTCATCCCCTTGGCGGACTATTTTCACGCTGCTAGTTAAGGATACCCCGGTGATAGCAAATAACACCATCAAAAAATACTGATACATGATGAATCTCCTGGTAAATGGTAAGGTAGACGTGAAAATGAATTGAGTTTTCTGTAAACTTTTAGTTGCTGATGTGAATGAATTTTTCTGGTACAACAATCAGCGTGTTGCCTTCCCGTCGCAAAACATAAACTTTTTGGCGGGGTGCGATCGTACCTTGAGAATCTTCATTACGGGCTTTCCAAGAAGCACCTTCATAAATCACCATTCCGGTTTCTCCCGCCAAAATTTCTGAGATGGTTGTGGCTTGAGTTGCTTCGGGTATGACAAATTTTTTGCGAATAATAAAGACTGGTCTAACCCAGACAGTTAGGGGAAGAGCTATGCCCATCCAATACATAATCTGCCAGTCAAAATCTTCATACATTATGTCCACCCAGCTAAACTGAAATGCTATCGATCCCCTCCATAAAATAAAGGCTTCAATTAGAGCAGAAGCTCCCATCATTAGCACATAAAACCTGTGTTTTTGTGGCTGTGTTTTGATGATTAATAGCTCAATTAGAGCTAATATAACTCCGATAAGTAACCACAAGATAGGCGGTGTGATTGTAAATGCTGTTTGATTAGTTGCTACTGCCAGCGACCAGATTAAAGTAGAGTACATAATGATTCACCTCCTGTTAACTGCTCAACTTTGTCTGTTATTTCCTAATCAAATCAGCGCGATAGCTGAGTTCGTGACTGAGTTATTTGAGAATTCATTGACTTTTCATCGACTTTAGGGATAATTAATACTTAAGATGGTTGCAGTGTCTTGAGCTTACATAACCAATGCCGCGATCGCTAAGGGTGCGACAACAGTGCATTTCCGCAGTTAAATCTGCCCTTCTCAGAAATGGCTTTCCTAGCCAGAAAATTCTTGCTGAGGACTTAGGGATAGCCCAGTCTACTGTCAGTAATTTTTTGAATGGTAAGCCTGTAGATTATGCCAATTTTGCGGAAATTTGCCGGGTTTTGGCGCAGGAATGGCGCGATATTGCTGATTTAGAGGATAATTATCAGCCAGAGGAGACGCGGCGAAAAAAGGCAAAAGTTGCGATCGCGCATTCTGCGGACAACAACAGCCTCGCTCAGCAGTTGCAATCAGCATTGATCGCAGCGGGCCATGAAGTGTTTTTAACTAGCAAAAACGGCGATCTAGAGTCCTATTTAAAGCTTTCTGATTACTTGCTGTTGCTGCTTTCGGAAGAATCTGCGATCGGTGAAATGATGTTAGCACAGGTGCAGCTAGTTCTGGAATTGCATCATTTGACTCCCCAAAAACCAGCAATTTTACCGATTTGTGTTGACTTTTACCCAAATGGGCGATCGCTCGATTTGTTAAGTTATTTAGAGGGGATTCAGCCTTGGAAGTGGCGCTGTGCAGACGATAGCTCAAAGTTAGCCTCGGAAATAGCGATCGCGATCGCACAGGGCCGCACTTCCCTAAGTGCTGACCATGAATTAGCCGTAAATAGGAGTTTTTTAGCAAAGCCTAACATAGCCGTTACGACTAATAAAAAATTGCCTTGCTTGCCACCATTATCAATATTAATACCAGAATTGCCAGCAGGACAGGTAGCACTAAATTCTAGCTTTTATATCGATCGTTATCCAATTGAATCGCGCTGTTATGAAACTATTAGCCAGCCAGGAGCATTAATCCGCATCAAAGCACCTAGACAAATGGGCAAAACTTCTTTAATGTCAAGGATTTTGCATCAGGCAGAGCAAGAAGGTTCTCGGACGTTTTCTCTAAGTTTTCAGTTAGCGAATAAGAGGATTTTCGCCAATTCAAATACATTTTTGCAATGGTTTTGTGGTTGTATTAGTCAAGAGTTTGGTCTGCTAGATCGGTTAGTTAAGCACTGGCAATTAGCAGATATTATTGGCGGCAACCAGTGCTGCAAGGCCTACTTTGAACAGTGTTTACTTTCAGAAACATCAACACCTCTAACTTTAGGTTTAGATGAAGTCGATCGCGTTTTTGAATTTCCCGAAATTGCTGATGATTTCTTTGGATTACTGCGAGCTTTACACGAAGAAGCAAAGCGGCGCGAGATCTGGAAAAATTTTCGTTTGGTAGTAGTGCATTCAACGGAAGTTTACATTCCTTTAGATGTGAACAAATCTCCATTTAATGTCGGTTTACCGATTGAATTGCCAGAGTTTAATCCCCACCAAGTACAAGAGTTAATGAGGCGGCATGGTTTAGATTGGAGTGTTTTGGAAGTTGAGGAATTGATAGCTCTAGTAGGAGGTCATCCTTATTTACTAAGGCTGGCAATGTATCATATTGCACGTCAAGATGTGACTTTAGATACGTTAGTTAAAAAAGCTCCAAGTGAGTCGGGAATTTATAGCGATCATCTGCGGCGGCATTTGTGGAATTTAAATAAATATTCGGAATTGTTGGAGGGAATGAGAGCAGTTGTAACGGCTGCTGGTGCAGTGCGATTGCGCTCAGATTTAGCTTTTAAATTAAATAGTATGGGATTGGTAAAAATTGATGGTAATGATTGTAGTCCCAGGTGTAAGTTATATCAAGAATATTTTCGCGATCGCTTAACTTAAAAACGATCGTAATCGAGGTGAGTTCGAGAACACAACAGGTTTTTTTGGTTGGGTGTGTAAGTCCCGTTAGAGTAAGTATCCGATCCGTCCGCTCCGTCATTATTGGGCCAGAAAAATATCTATCAATTGAAAGGTGTTCTTTTTTTGCTGACTAGCTATCTTTAATATAAGCAGCCAAATTCTTAGCAAACTGCAACGGTTGCTAAGTTGGCTAAAAGCACAATTAGAGTGAATTGACTCATGCACACTACCATAGATATATTCCGAAAAGCAGACTCCCAAACTCTCTTAGAAACACCCATTCAAGCTGTAAATTATGAAGAAGCTGAGCAGCAATTCGTCAACTTGCTCGATACAGAGGATCTAGATGAGAAAGTAATAGCGCAACCTTCACTAGCTACCAACTTTGAAAGTGCGATCGCGCAGGCAATCCAAGCTGCTTACAAACAACCCTCCGGCGACGATCGCGCTCACCGCTTCCTGATGCGATCGCTTTACCGCATCAACAGACTTAAATTTTTTTGGTACGACGACTTGCGCCACTACACCAACGAGCGATCGCACTACTTAAGGCAAGTGCGCGATCGCATCGAATCACCTTGGCAAGAATGGGAACTCGCCCAAATTGCCGTACCTGCACTGCAAGCATTGCCCGATATCAAGCAAGCACTCAGCGATCGCTGCGCCGCTGATGTTAACCCACCCTTATCGGCAAGCGATCGCTACCTACGCGAACAAATGAGCGAAACTGGATATCGTCACTTACTCGCGATCGCCTCCTTCGACGGCCTAGTAGAAGCCAGCCGCCTTTCCCGCATCCTCGGCGGCGCAGGTAACGAAGTCCAATCCACCCTCACCCGCGTACTCATCGAAGAATATGGCGGCGGTCGCTTCCCCCGCAAACACTCCACCTACTTCGCTCAAATGCTCTCCGAATTGGGGATGCACACAGAACCAGAAGCCTATTTTGACCTAGTACCCTGGGAAGTCCTCGCCAGCATCAACCACAACTTCCTACTCACAGAACGCAAACGCTACTTCCTACGCTACAGCGGCGGTCTTACCTACTTCGAGGTAGCCGGGCCCGCCGCCTACAGAAATTATCTCGCCGCCGCCCAGCGTTTGCAACTCTCAGACGGCGCAATGGGTTACTGGGAACTACACATCAGAGAAGACGAACGTCACGGTCGCTGGATGTTAGATGATGTCGCTTTACCGCTAGCCGAAAAATACCCCCAAGACGCTTGGGAACTCGTGCTGGGGTACGACCAAGAAAAGCTTCAGGGCGATCGCGCAGGTGCAGCCGTAGTGCGATCGATCCAGCAAGCCGAGCGTCAATAATTTTTAGAGGGTAATTACACCAAATCGGCATAATTACCCTCTTTCTCTCAACCCGCGCAAGTCTTCACGTCTTCACTGATTCAATTGCTCCTTTAATTCAGCCAACACTTAGAGACAAGTCATTAACTGAATTAACTCCTTCGACAAATCGGTACCGAATTTATGCTGTTTCCTAAACAAAACACCCGCCAGTAAATAGATGTTATGAGAATAAAAAGCCATTTCCTTCTCTCGCAGAGCAGCGATTGTATTTCTCACCTTCAATTCCGAACTGTAATAGCCAAAACTCAACGGTGAAACCATAAAATTAGCAACATTGTAGCCTTCCTCTAAAGCATACTCAATCAACCCTACTGGATGAGAGTAGCTAGAAACCATCAACAACACATTTTCATAGCCCAGAGATAAAAGCTGCCTCGCAATTCTAGAGCCATCTCTACCTCCATGTAGTAGAGGTTGATAAATCTTGTCATCTTCAGCCGGAAGATAAGGCGGGTTTGAGATTAAATAACCGCCTTTAGGTAGATCCGAAGTAAAAAAACTAGAATTGTGGATGATATACTTATCGCTGAGTTCATATTCTTGAATTTGGGCGCGAGCAATATTCGCCGCTAAATGATTCAATTCAAATCCATGTATTGTCCCCTCAAAGCTCGTTGTCAATAAAGACTTAATAACTGGACTACCATCTCCCGCTCCAAATTCAACCACAACCTCAGCATTCTCAGGATAATCATTAAATACTAAGCTTTCTAAACATTGTGAATAAAAATTCGATTCCTCTGGGCAGTAAAAAACTCGTTTTAAAGCTTGAGATGAACTGAGCATATAACCTTAGTGCCTTAATTAACTGTAACTAAATTAACAGTTATAAAACCAGTAATTCCTCTATCGTGAGAGTTATTTTTTCATTTTGTAAGAGCATTGAGGATATTCCCAACTTCCCCACTAGCTACATATAGCGGATTCCAGGTTTATGAAGTACACCCCAGAAACCGGGTTTCTTCTCTGATTCTCGCCAGAAATCGGTTTTCGCATAAGAAACCCGGTTTCTCTATACTTCACTTACCTGGAAAGTGCTGTATAGCAACCTTCTTAGTAGTTAAGACGTTCTGAGTCCCACCAAACTCCCTGATTCTATTCCCTTCTTTCCCCGCTTCCCCTTCTTCCCCTAGCCCCTAGCCCCTAGTCCCTTCTTCTCCTAGCCCCTAAAATAGGGCGTACTAACGCACACCCTATCCCTAAATAAAAACCGTCATTTTTAATTAGTTACCGCCGGACTGTACCGATTTGCGAGTCTCGTTGGGTTGATCTGGCTTGTGCTGCCAACTGCCATCATCACCTTTAATGTATTCGCTATTTACACTGTTCCAAGCCACGCGAGTTGCAGCTTCTTCGCTCATCCCATCTTCACTAGCACTCTTAAAAGCAGCCTGAAAAATTTGCTGAGCTCCTTGGGGTAATTCTCTAGCTTCTGAAGGTAAGGAATCGAGTTGTTGTTCTGGCATAAAAGTCTCCTATTATTCAAGCTATAAAATAGCTTAAAAGCCTGCTGTATAACATTCCTCTTTCTGAATGAATATTCTTGGGGATCGCACCCTATTTCTCAGAGTTGATTTCCTAGTAAAGTCTTCAGTAAAGACCAATACAAATTTACGAGAAAGCTCCATTTTTAAGAATAATGTGGCGATCGCTATCTAAAGCAATCTTCCCTTCCTGCAATAACTTATTAAGTTCTCGCGTAATCGTCACCCTCGTAGTGCAACAAGCCGCCGCCAGTTCCTCATGAGTCAGTCGCACACTCAGGCGAGTTTCCCCCGCCCGTAGTTGACCAATTTCCTGTTTCAACAGCAACAGCAAGCGAGATAAACGATCTTTAACGCGCCGCTGTCCAGCAATTGCTAAGAGAAATTCTGTTTGTCGCAACCGCTGGTTAATTTTAGGTAAAAGTATCTCCGTCAGCCGGGGCGACATCCCCAGCTCAGCGATCGCAATACACACTAATTGCACGTCTGAAAGCGCCGTCGCTTGATATACTTGTAGCGATGTCATGCTAGAGCCAAAGGGCGTGGAATGGCCAGCAAATCCCACAATCACCTCTTCCCCATTATCAGCAAGGGTACTTAACTTCACCAATCCCTCGCAGACTAGCCAAATAGTTTGGGGAATCAGCGCAATCATCTCGCCTCTAGCATAAGTATGCACGGGGCGATCGTCTATAGGATCGTAATCATTATTTTCTAAAGCAGCTTCCGCCCGCTTACGCTCAGTGATGTCGCGCACGCAGACACGCAGACCCACCACTTGACCTTCAGAGTTACGAACCGATCCCAGGGTGAGAGCAGCATCAAAAACTTCGCCGTTGCGAGGTTGCAGGCGGATATCCCACTCCAACACGCGATCGCGCCCTTTGAGCAAATTTAGCTCCCGACGAAAGTGAAGGCGATCCGCTTCGGGGACGAAAACTGCCAGGGGTTTCCCGATTAGGTAGTGCTGGGGAATATTTAACAGCACAGTCGCCGCGCGGTTAGCTTCCTGGATTATCCCTTCTGTATCAGTCACTAAGTAAGCGTCGGGAGCAAACTCGAACAGATCTAGGTAGCGCTGGCGTTCTGCTTCCAGTAGCGTCTTTGAGTCTATTAGTTCCTCATTCTGCTGGAGCAATTCTACTGCTGCCAGTTGCAATTTTTCCGAGGCAGTACCTAGTTCTTTGAAAACTCCAGGCAGCATTTGTGGCATCTGCACAGAAGGTGCGGAGGCACCTTGATAGAGCTCAGTCAAACGCCCATACATTGTTTCTATCTGCCGGACAAATAAATCTAAATTCATGTCACACCTTATACCCTGCGTGTTAATAATCTAAAGCTACAAAATTTATAGTTGTGGGCTCGTAGCTAATTGAAAAATTGATATAAACAATAGTCTGTAGCAACCAATACACACCTCTTTCATATTTGGTCATTCCTTTTGATAGATATTAGTTCTCCGCTAATGTTGATATGATTTTGTTGGTTATTGTATCCCACCTATTTCCTCCTAACTACTAATGAGAAAAGCAAAAATGTAGCCGCTCTGATGAGCATGGTGAACTTATCGCATATTTGTGTGCTTTTTAATTAATTCTTTGTTCTAGCATACCACAGGGAAATTGCTATGATCTCGCAAAAAGTAGAACCCTTAAGTTTGGAAAATTCCGCCCCTAAAATTCTATGCTTTTACACTAATGGAACTAGGTTTATTCAAATTATTCGGATGGCGGATATGGCAGAACCAAGCTTAGAACGAGTTGTTTTCCCCGGACAGCGGCTTTTGTTTGAAGCCTTGCCAGAAGCTTTCCTCGAAATTTCTACTGCCAACCTAACGGCGACAATTGTCACCAAAAAAATTCAGTGTGCTTCCATTCACGTTGAAGAAGGATTAAATGTTTTTCTAGAAAATATGCCCTCCAATCGAGTAGAAAAAGTTCCCAGTTCATAGCTAGCTAATGGCAGCAGCTATGAACTGTTGAATTTAACTTTTAACTATCTAGAGTCAGGGGCAAGAGAATGAGAATATCATCATCAAATTAAACTTGTATCTATAATTTTACCTCTATCTTGAGAAGGAATAAGCTAATCTTAAGAGATGAGATAAGGGGATATAATCTTTTATATTATTCGCTGAAGGTATAAGCATATTTTAAGATTTCGCGGAATAAAATAGTGAAAACTTAACTTAAGATTTTAAGAGCGGGTGCGATTTAACTAGCATTCGCGTAATTGCACGACAAAATGAATAGAAGACTCAACATTATGCCCAACCTATTTTATTAAAATACTCCTCAAGATGATTGGCGAACCTAGAGCCCAGGTCATAGGGTAAGACTATTAAGTTGACTCTGTGGTTTTTGAAGATAAAAGCGATCGCAGGACTTCACAATAGCAAACCAACCATGACCATGAAATCTTTTAGTTTGTACAAATTTGTTTTGGCTGGTGCTTGCACTCTGAGTTTAGCAAGCGTGTCCTTCGCTCTGCCTGCTTCTGCCCAATCTGGAGCTGGCGGCACAGGTACAGGTACAGGCGCAACTGGCGGCACAGGTACAGGTACAGGCGCAACTGGCGGTACAGG
>NZ_JAQMUA010000087.1:0-7233 GCF_028330895.1 Kamptonema animale CS-326
GGAGCAGAGGAGCAGGGGAGCGGGGGAACAGGAAACGATCGCTGACTCTTTTAACGCTAAACCGCGAACTGCTGCTGGCTCTGAAGCCTTGCCAGAAACGAAGCAAACGGGAGCAATTTCTCAAAATAGTGAAGGGTTGGGAGTGGAATCAAACAATGTTTCTAACTCCAAAACTCGCGAGGTGAGCTTACCTCAGTTACCTTTGCAGCAATCGCCGCAAACTAATAGTACAGAGGTATTCAATGGTTCTGGGTTTACTAAACCCGGTACTGCTAGCATCGAACTTCCAGCTAATAGCAATAGCCAAGAGTCATTTTCAACATTAGATAGTGTAGAAAGTTACCCAACTTTCAGGAGCGATCAACTTGATGAGCAGTTAGTACGCTACCAAAAATATATTCGCACTCATAAAAGGCTCCCGGATATTATGATCGTTGGCAGTTCCAGAGCTTTGCGGGGAGTCGAGCCGACTGTTTTAGAGAAAGCTTTGGCCCTACAGGGGTATCCGGGACTGAAGGTTTATAACTTTGGGGTAAATGGCGCTACTGTCCAAGTTGTAGACTTGATACTACGCCGCGTTTTACCAGTGGAGCAACTGCCAAAACTAATTGTATTAGCCGATGGGGCCCGCGCTGTCAATAGTGGCAGGATTGATGTTACTTATAATGCGATCGCGACTTCAGAAGGTTATAGACAACTGGCTCAAGGAACTTGGAAAATCCACGCCAACAGAGTAACCGCATCCACATCCAAATCCGCCGCCACCGCCCCCCTGTCTCCTGTAGCAGAATTTATGCAAAATATAGATAAGAGGGGTGTGGCGATCGAGGAATTTCTGAATCACAAGTTAGAGGGGGTATCTGGGACTTACCGCAACCGCGATCGCTTGAAAACCTTTTTGCGATCGCTAGTTATTAGTCAGGTGCAATCTTCCCAAGTTTCAAATAAGGAACAGCAAATAGCAGAGGAAAAACTAATAGTGGACAGCGGACAAACAAGCGAATTTGACTCGAATGGGTTTCTTCCCATCGATATCCGTTTCGCCCCCGCTACTTACTATCAGCAACATTCCAAAGTCTCAGGCGATTACGACGCTGACTATCAAAGTTTCCAACTCGTAGGCAGACAAACTGATGCTATCAAAAACCTTGTGGAATTTACCAAAGCTCACAATATTAATTTAGTTTTTGTTAATATGCCCCTAACTAAAGATTATTTAGATCCGGTGCGGGGTGAATACGAACAAGAATTCCGAGAGCAAATGCAGCAGCTAGCCGCCGAAACTGGATTAATTTTCCGAGACATCGGTCTTTTGTGGCCAGAGGCGCGGGAAAACTTTTCCGACCCCAGCCACCTCAATCGCTATGGAGCAGTCGAAGTTTCCAAGCAGTTAGCTAAAGATCCGATGATTCCTTGGCCAACTCGCAATTAAATTTGTTAATTGTTAACTGTTAACTGTTAACTGTTAACTGTTAATTGGTAATTGTTAGTTGTTAGTTGTTAGTTGTTAGTTGTTAGTTGTTAGTTGTAGGACTTACCAAGCTGGCCCAGAAACCGGGTTTTTTACGAAAATACTTGGTTCCAGCCTAAATATTTCATGAAAAACCCGGTTTCTATGGTCATAGCGCATAAATCCTGAATAAGCAATTACCAACTACCAACTACCAATTACCAATCACCAATCACCAATCACCAATTACCAATCACCAATCACCAATCACCAATTACCAATTACCAATCACCAATTACCAATTACCAATTACCAATTACCAATCACCAATTACCAATTACCAATCAGCTATCGGCAATTAGCAATCAGCAATTAGCAATCAGCACTACCATGAAACAAGTAAAATCTTCCGCTGAAAGTACAAATCAAAAGGGGAAAACCAAAAGAAAAAATATACCCTTTCTATTTTTCCTATTTGCGCTTTCCTTTTTGCTGTTTTCTTTGTATAGGGGTTTGATTTTACCTGATTCTTTATCGGCTCAAACCCCAGAGTTTAGTCCTAATGGGAATACTACCGAACAGCAAGCACTACAACCCTTTGAACAAGTCATTAAAGATACGGAAAAATTGTCTGGACTTTTTACTCTCTACACTGAGAAAGAAGAGAAAAAAGTTTATCTCGAAATTACCCCAGAACAACTCAATAAAAAATTCCTCTGCTTTATCACTCTTGAATCGGGACTGGGAGAATCTGGCATCTATAGCGGTATGCCAATCGGAGATTTTCTGTTTCAGTTGCGCCGCCAACAAAACAAGGTAGAATTTGCCCTTCCTAATATCAATTTTCGTACCCATGATGGCGATCCGCAAGCGGGTTCAGTGCAACGTTCTTTTAGCGATTCGATTCTCTATTCTTTACCGATTAAAAGCATTCATCCTGAGCGAAAAAGTTTGCTAATCGATCTTAGCGATTTACTGATGAGCGAACGCCGCGACCTTCCGGGGATAACTGCAATGTTGCCTTACTTCTTGGGAGGTTCCTATTCTATAGAACCTGATAAGTCTTATTTTAAGGAAGTGAAAGCCTTCCCTTTGAATGTAGAAATTTCCTCTGTTTATGGTTTCTCTAGCTCGAATGATAGCGATATGGCTTATCTTCCATCTTTGCCGGATAGTCGAGCTTTTAATCTTCGCATTCATTACAGTTTTTCGGAAGTTCCTATTAATAATGGCTATCGACCTCGCACCGCCGATGAGCGTGTAGGCTATTTCCTAACTGCTTACAAGGATTTTTCGGATGAAAATCGTTCTGAGCCTTTTGTACGCTATGTGAATCGGTGGCATTTGCAAAAGCAAAATCCTGGGGCTCCGATGTCGCCGCCAGTGCAGCCGATTGTATTCTGGATTGAGAATAATGTGCCTTTGGAGTATCGGGAAGCTATCAGCGAGGGTATTTTAGCTTGGAATAAAGCTTTTGAGAAGGCGGGATTTATTGATGCAATTCAAGTTAAGCAAATGCCGGATAATGCGTCTTGGGACCCGGCTGATGTGCGCTATAACACGATTCGCTGGTCTAGTTCTTTTTATCCGGCATTTGCGGGTATTGGGCCGTCTCGTATCAATCCGCTGACGGGACAAATTTTAGATGCGGATATTCTTTTGGATGCAAATATTGTCCGAGATATTAAGCATGGCTATCGCAGTTTGGTGCAACAAAATCAATCAATGGCAAAGGCTTTTCAGGGGCAAAATGGTACTAATCGCAATCCTTGCCAATTCGGTCTTTATTCTCGCTATCTTAAGGGGTTGGAAAGTGGGGATAGAGGACTGAGGAGGGATGCTTTGGAATTAGATGATTTGCCAACTTTGAAGGAACAATACAATCAGCAGGGTCGTTCTTCGCTGTCACAATTGATGTCTAGTTCTGATTTATGTTTTGGGTTGGAGTCGTCGAAACAGTTTGCGATCGGGGCGATGGCGCTGTCTCTGTTCCACAATGCGCCGCCTGATGGTAGTGATATGTCGGAGTTCGTACACCAGTATTTGCGTTACCTGGCGGCCCATGAGGTGGGTCATACGTTAGGGCTGAGGCACAATTTTCATGGGAGTACGATGCTGGAACCGGAGGATTTGAATAATACGGCTATTACTCAAACTAAGGGTTTGGTGGGGTCGGTGATGGATTATGTGCCGATTAATATTGCGCCGCAGGGAACTGAACAGGGGGATTATTTTCCGGTGGTGGTGGGGCCTTACGATCGCTGGGCGATCGAGTATGGTTATAAGCCGATGGGAGGGGTGAATCCGGCGGCTGAGGTGGATAGGTTGGCGGAAATCGCGCAGCGGGCTCCTGAACCTTCGCTTTCTTATGCGGCGGATGAGGATTCTTTTGATATTTTGAATCCGGCTGCGAATACGTTCGATCTCAGTAGTAATATGTTGCGCTATTCTCAGTGGCAGTTGGATAATGCGCGGGTGATGTGGAAGAAGTTGGAGGATCGGACTCCTGCTAGCGGTGAGGGTTACAGTGAGTTGCGGACGATGTTTGATACGGTGTTTGGGTATTATTTCCAGAATGTGATGAATACGACTCTATATGTTGGGGGTCAGTCGTTTAACCGCGATCGTCCGGGCGATCCAAATGGACGTTTGCCTTTTGAGGCGATCGCGATCGAGAAACAGCGGGAAGCTTTGGCGAATCTACAAAAGTATGTGTTTGCGGCGGATGCGTTTAGTTTCTCGCCGGAGTTGTTGAATAAGTTAGCGCCGTCGCGTTGGGATCATTGGGGAAATCCCGCGTTGATGTTTCCTTTGGATTATCCGATTGGCGATCGCATTACTTTTCTTCAACGTTTTGCGTTGCGGGTGTTGCTTTCTCCTGTCCGTCTGACGCGCCTACGCGATGGGGAATTAAAGACTGCGCCGGAGAATGCTTTGAAGATGCCGGAGTTATTTGATACTTTGCATAAGGGTATTTGGACGGAGGTTTTGCAGTTAAACGATCGGTCGATGCCGATTTCTAATTTCAGGCGATCGTTACAGCGCGAACACTTAGCTATTTTAATGGGGATGGTGTTGCGAAAGACGGGTGCTCCTGAAGATGCACGGGCTTTGGCTTGGTCTGAATTACGGGAACTACGGGAAGCTTTGAGTAAAGCGATTCGGAAGGAAGATAAGAAGGCGGATGCTTACACGCGAGCTCATTTGGAGGAAACGCGCGATCGGATTACTAAGACTTTGAATGCACAAATTGAATCTAATTAGTTAACTGTTAACTGTTAACTGTTAACTTGTAAGGTGGGCGCTCGCCTCAACCATCTTCTGCTATAAGTTACAGCCTTTTGAGACGAGCGCCCACCCAAATTTAGCTACATTTAGCCTCAACCATCTTCTGCTATAAGTTACAGCCTTTTGAGGCGAGCGCCCACCTACATTTTAAGAATTTTCAAGATCAACTGAAATGAGTAAATTAAAGGAGAGAATTGTGTATGATCGTCACGCAAGTTGAAACTAAAACCTACACGGCTGAGGAATATTTAGAAGCTGAAATCAATTCTCAGGATCGGCATGAATTTATCAATGGAGAGATTGTTCTAATGACGGGTGGTACACCGAATCACAATGAAATTACCAGTAATTTCATTGTTGCACTAAAAGTGGCATTAAAAGGGAAACCCTATCGGACTTTTATTACAGATCAGCGGCTTTGGGTTCCGCAGTTTAATAATTATAGTTATCCAGATGTGATGGTGGTAGCGAACCCGATTGAGCTGCAATCTGGACGCACGGATACAATTACGAATCCTGTGTTAATTGCTGAGGTCTTGTCTAAAGGTACCAAAGCTTACGATCGCGATGAAAAGTTTGCTGGGTATCGCAGTATTCCTAGTTTTCAGGAATATTTATTAATCGATCAATATCGGGTACAGGTAGAGCAATACTCTAAAACTGAAGCGAATAAGTGGATATTTTCGGAATATAGCAGTATCGACGATCGGCTGACATTAACTTCTATTCCTGTAGAAATTTCGCTGGCAGATTTGTATGAAAATATCGAGTTAACTTAACTGTTAGTAATTGGTATTTAGCAACTAAAATGACTTTTATTTCTTTAAAATACGCTTATTTCCTACTGATTACTTTAGTAATTTACTGGCTAATTCCCAACCGAGGTTGGCGGCTGTTTGTGATGCTGGCCGCCAGCATCAGATTCTATGCTTTCCTGCAAATAGAGTACATCCCTCTACTATTAATCGGTATTGTATTTAATTACCGCTTGGCCAAAGCAATAGGGGAACCTCTTGACTGGCGGATTGCCAATGAAGCTTGGAACCGCCGCCGCTTCCTCCTCCTGTGGCTGGGAATTGTTATTAATATTTCACTACTACTCGGCTTTAAATATGTGCCTTTTTTCTTGACCTCTATCGGTACATTTTTTAATTTACCAGTTGCATTAGATAGTGCTAGGTGGGTAAACACTAATGTAATTTCTCCTTTAGGACTGAGTTTCTTTTGTTTTGAGTGCGTTGCTTACTTGATTGATGTATATCGAGGTGCTCCTGCTGCTAATTCCCTGCTGCAATTTGCCTCTTACAAGTTCTTTTTCCCTAAATTGATTTCTGGCCCTATTACTCGCTATCACAATTTGCTCAGTCAGCTCAAAACGTTAAAATTTCCGACGCACGATGGAATTGCTGAAGGACTTTGGCTGATTGCTTCTGGTGCGGTAAAAAAAGGAGTTTTTGCTGATAACTTGGGTAAGTTAGTTACCCTCAGTTTTGATAATTTACAGAGGGCTGGTAGTGGCGATTTATGGTTAGCGACAATTGCTTATGGACTGCAATTATATCTAGATTTTAGCGGCTATGTTGATATGGCTCGCGGTACTGCTTTGCTGATGGGTTTGAGTTTGCCGCAAAATTTTGATTTTCCTTATTTTAGTCTTAGTATTGCTGATTTCTGGCGGAGATGGCACATGAGTTTAGGGGATTGGCTGCGGAATTATCTATATTTTCCGTTGGGCGGTTCGCGGGTAGGTTTAGTTAGAACTTGTGTGAATTTATTGATTGTCATGCTAATTGCAGGAATTTGGCATGGGGCCGCTTGGGGGTTTATTATTTGGGGATGTTTGCATGGTTTGGCTTTAGTAGTTCATCGCCTGACGGAAGTTATTTCTAAGCAGTTATCGCTGGAAAGTTTTTGGCAAAGTTTGCCGGGTATTTTGGTGGGTTGGTTGTTGACTCAGGGCATGGTGTTTGCATCTTGGATATTTTTTAGACTCCCCGATTTGAAAATTTCTGGATTGGTATTTTCACATTTTTGGGGATATAATGCGGATGTTCAATTTGCTCAAAAAGTTTATATTGAGGCCCTGGGTTTGGAACGATTTCAGATAAGCTGGATGGTGGCAGTGTTAGTGGTGGCTATGGGGATTAGTTACACTCTGCACCGAGGTTTAAAGTTGCAGTTAAATTGGCCTTTAAAGTTGATTTTGGTACCGTTGTGTTTACTGGCTTTAGCTTTGGCACCGGAGGGGGGTTTGCCTTATATTTATTTTGATTTTTAAGATAAAGCTTGACAATACAGGGTTTCTGTATACCTCATTTATCTGAGAGTCGCTATAGTGTTGAGGCTTCTTAAATCCAGAACGCAGGCTATTAGAATACTGGGGGGGTGACAATCCGGCCCAAAGGCTTATGGGGTAAAGATTGAGCCGAGTTGTGGTAAAAAAAGATAGGCAGCCAAATTGTTACACGCTTGCCTATCGAAAAACATAATGTTAC
>NZ_JAQMUA010000088.1:0-6737 GCF_028330895.1 Kamptonema animale CS-326
AATTGGGATCGAAAGAAAAACCTAGCGAGAAAAAAGTTGACGGCGGTGCTTTTTTCAATACAGAAGCTTTGCCAGAAGGAAGTATTTTGGTGTTTCCAATTGCTTTGAAACAAACGGGATGGAAACCCTTTGGCGAAAATGAGAATTCATCAGAGTTATATTTCGGTGGTTTGGAATCAATTGGTTTTGGTCGTTGTCTTGTATCACTTTCAGGAGAGTATCAGTAATGGCTTGGAAATCTTACGAACTCGATCGCGCTGCTCAAAAGCTAGTTTTAGATGCACGGGAACGCGATCCAAAATCCCTCAATCAGTCCCACAATATGCGAATGGCTGTAGCTTATGGGTTAGAACGGTTTTGGGGCGAGCATTTGCGCTTGAAAGGCAGAGAAGAAACTAAATCAATCTTCTGGAAAGAAACTTGGGATGCTCTGCAAACCATTATGCAGAAATCAGGAGTTAAAATTCCTAATGATTCGGTAGTTAATGGCAACACGAGACAAATACAAAGTATGTCGGAAAAACTTTGGGCTTTGCCTGTGGAAGATCAGCGAGTGGCGATCGCAGTCTTGACTCAATTATGTGACTGTCTTGTATGGTGGACGCAGCGCTATAAAGTTCGGGAGGGTCGGCAATGAAAGTAATTCCCAATGCACACAAAAAGGTGCCGATGATGTTTCGCGCACAGGTACAGGGGCGATCGCAACTGCAATATCTCGATCCTGATAAAAGAAGGGCAGGCGAGCAACAAGATGTTGAATTGTGGGCAGATGAATGGATTGATAAAGCTGAGTTAATCTCTGGGGAAAATGCCCAAGACGTACAGACCGAAATCTATGGAGCAAAGTCTTATCAAATTTCTTGGCGTTTTGTGACTAATGGCGGGCAAGATGATGGAATGCTGCGCCCGGTAATTGGTGCTTCAGGAATTCCCTTTTATCCTGGTAGCAGTATGAAAGGAGCATTTCGCCAAGCCTGCGAACAATTGGAACAAGCGGGTGAGATCCCACTGGGAACCTGCGATAATTATTGCGGTGATGAGTCTGAAATTACGCCCGGTTTATTGCGTTTTCATGGTGCTTACCCGACTAATGATTGGACACAGGGTTTATTAGACTTAGTTCACCCTCAACAGGGTTGGCAGGTAATGACTCGCGATACTAATGATAAACCAAGGGGAGAGAGTGCTTATGCTCAAATTTCTCTGTATCAGCCAAAGTTAAGATTTGCTATTTCTAGTCCTAAACCTTTATCTGGTGAACAATGGGAAAAAATTTGGCAAATTTGGGAACGAGCGATCGCTGCCGGATTAGGCTCAAAAGTTTCTACAGGCTATGGACAAATTAACCAAACTTCTCACCCGATTGTTTATCGAGCTAAACTCAAGGGACAAGGACAAGCTGCTAAACTAATTGATGATACTGGAGAGTTTCGCCCTAATATCTTCCGAGCCGCCCTCCGGGGTCATGCTTTGCGGATTTTTGGTGGTTTAACTGATCCAAAAACAGCAGAACAATTAGTAGAAGATTTGTTTGGAGGTATCCAGCAAAAAGAAGCAACTGTTGGATTATTAGGGTTTCAATTTAAGGATTCTAAGTTGGAAATAAAATCTTTTGGTTCGGGAAATTATGCTCAACCTGCCTATCAAGTCGAAGGGGAATTAACTTGGTTTTTAGCTAAACCATTAGCCGATCCTAACCAAGAACCAATCCTGAAAAAGCTGGTGGCTAAATTGATGCAGTTTGCCATGATTTTGGGAGGATTTGGTAAATCATGGCGACGAGTCGATCACCGCAAATTTTTTGAAGAGTATTACGAAGACAGCTATAAAGCCTTGATTGGTTGTCACTGGCAATGGCTAGGAGAAAATACCCAAGGTCGAAATGTGCAGGTGAGCCGATTAGAAAAGTTAGGAGAATTTTTAGATAATGTTCGACAAACAGCTAGAGAGTGGATACAATCTCAAAACAGGCCTCTACGAGAAGCTGAATGGGCAAAAGATTGGCGAGAAGCTTGGCATCCTAGTAATGTTCAAGTTTGGGGTCGAATTGCGGACAATGCTAATGAAAGTGCAGCCTTGCGCTGGTTTCACGAACCCTATCAACAAAAAATACAAAACATTCAGCCAGAGGGCTCAATTTATAAATCATCTGTCACTGGAAAAATTGGGAAAATTAGTCTGATTTGGCATCGAATGTACCCTCTAATTATACTTCAGAAAGATCCTGAAAATCCTAGAAAGCCAATTGTTAAATCAACCCCTCGCTATTTTGAATTAATCGCGATATTTCCCGACGGATCGACAAAATCAAATGATTTTTTGAAGTTTTTGAATACTCATCCTGAACAGTTTAAGCAACTTTGGGGAGATAAAAAATAATGAATTTGTGGATTGTGACAATCGGTAGCAGTGATGTTCAGCTTGATAGCAATAAAGCCAATAGCGACAAAGGTAGAACTGAAAAACAGCGCAGCGATAAGGTTTGGCAATATTGGTATGAGGATACCATTAAAGCTGAATGTTATGACATTCCGTTTGAACCAAAACGTGCTTTCAATGACAGTGAGGAATCCTACCGAATTGCCGCGAGAATTTTGGGGATTGTTTATGAATCAAGTTCAGAAGAAGTTAAACAGGAAATTCAGAACTATTTAACTTTTCCATTGCTGAGTAACTTTGTGAAGGAGTTCAAAAAGCCTGAAACTCCAGAGTTCAAAAAGCTTGAACCTCCAGAGGCGATCGCGATTCTCCTCACCGATCAATCTGAAATTTTTAAGGATGACAATGAAAGACGAAAGCCCAAATCTCCCTATTGGCAGGATACTTGTAAATTAGAACCAATTATTAACACTTATTTACAACAAGAATTTCCTGATGTAAAGCTCCTACCTTTGATATTGTCTCCCCAGGAAAAACCAGGTTTAGATGATTGGGATCGTGTATTGGATTTAGTTCGGGACGAGCTAAAGAACATCCCATTGCAATCGGAAGCCGATACTGTCTATGTTAGCCATCAAGCTGGAACTCCAGCAATTTCTTCAGCAGTTCAGTTTTCTAGTTTAGCAAAATTCAGAAAAAATGTGCGGTTTCTTGTTAGCAATGAATATAGTCAAGAAGTCACTTCGATTCCTAACTCTACTTATCTTAAAGCAATTCAGATACAGGAGGTAAACGCATTATTAGCACAGCATGATTATGTAGGCATTCGAGATATATTGGGTTTGACAAAAATAGCCCCAAATAATGCAGAGGAAGAACGGATAAAACATCTATTAGATGCAGCAGAGCAGTGGAATTTTGCTGAATTTCAGAAGTTCAAAAAAATTGTTAGCGAACACAATTTGTTCCCTCAAACAACTTTTCCTTGGTGGAAAATAGGCTATGAATCCACTTATTTAGCTTGGGTTCGATTGAAACAAGGCAGTCCTGTTGATGCAATGTTTCATAGTTTTCGCGCAGTAGAAGGTTCAGCAGGATTGTGGGCTGAGAAAAAGTATCGACAACATATTCGACGAGATCCAAAAAAAGGGCTTCAACTGAATCAATCAATCTGCCAGAGTCTTAATAATATGAAAAGCTGGTTTGAAAAGGGAAAGCCAGGACAATATAAACAAGAAATTGGCCTTTACGGTAAATCTTTATTTGCCTTAATTCGAGAGGCTAATACTAATTGGCAAAGTCATCCCTGTATTGCTATTTTTTGCAATCCAATTGACCAACGATACCAAGGAAAAGACATTTTTAAGGAAAGAAATAATCTTTTTCATCGCTTGGAAGGTCTACAAAACCAAGAACTATTTAATGCGTGGGATGTAGCAAATAGAGATGAGTGGATTGCAAGAGTTCTATGTTGTTTAAACTTTATTGCCAAAGAGGATTTACCTCAAGAATTTACATCTCTTGAAGAAGCGAGTTTAATGGCAAAAGTACATGATGAATTGGTAGAAGCTATCAAACGTTACGAACTCCAAACCTAACGCCATCCGCATCCTATCAACCCCAAGACTAACTTTCCTCTCAATGAGGGAAACTAATTGAATAGAAACCAACAATAGCATAGCAGACTAGACCTGTGGGTGTTGCCAATTCATCATCTCACCTACAGACTCATTCCTCAACACAAATCAATTCAACTTAGGACTTAAAATTATGTACTTATCCTCCCGTGCTACCGTAGTGCGTAACTTTGCCATTGCTACGATTAATGGTGCAGTCACTCTAATTATCCTCCTCATCGCACCCTTGGGACTTGCAGCCGTGATTAGCAATACTTTTCTCGTCACAGTTGCTAGTTTTTTCACTGCCACCGCGACTGATGCCATTATTCGCTATTTACAACCTTCTCACCTGAAACAAATGCAAGCCGATTTTGAAATCAAACTCGCATCTTTACAACTCCATCAGTCCGATAATTCTTCTGAATTAAATCGCCACTAATGCTTACTCTCTATGTTTCTCAACCGGGTTGTTATGTTTCCTTACAACAGGAAATGCTGCTAGTCAAAAAAGGTGATACAATTTTGGGAGAAGTGCAACTTCCCCTCCTAGAACAAATCCTCATTTTTGGTAAGTCCCAAGTCACAACTCAAGCCATCAGAACTTGTTTAGGTCGCAATATTCCGATTGCTTACCTCTCAAGAATGGGTTACTGTTATGGTCGGATTCTGCCCATTGAACGGGGATATCGCCAACTGGTTCGCTATCAGCAACAATTGTCTTTTGTGGAACGGTTATTAGTAGCGCGGCGCATTGTTCAAGCTAAGTTGAAAAACAGTCGCGTGATTCTCCAACGACAGCAACGCCGTCAAGGTTCTGAGGTCATCGCTTTTGCCATTCAAAGCATGAATTATTTGATTGAAAAAGCCGGAGATGCTGACACAATTGAGCGGTTGATGGGATTGGAGGGAGCGGGGGCGGCTCAATATTTCTCCGCTTTTGAAGAGTGTTTGAGCCATCCTGATTTTGTATTTGTTGGTCGCTCTCGCAGACCTCCGGGTAATCCTGTGAATGCTATGCTCAGTTTTGGCTATCAAATACTTTGGAATCACTTATTGAGTTTGATTGAATTGCAAGGACTCGATCCTTATTCGGCTTGTCTGCATCAAGGAACGGAACGCCATGCTGCTTTAGCTTCGGATTTGATTGAGGAATTTAGAGCGCCAATTATTGATTCCTTGGTATTGTGGTTAGTTAATTCTAAGGTTATGGATGTTCAAAATGATTTTATTTACCGAGATAGCGGTTGTTTCCTTAATGACTTAGGACGAGCTAAATTCCTTAAATTTTTCGTGCAGCGAATGGAGGATGAAATTAAAACTGATTCAGGAGGCAAACAACCTAAATGGGATTTGCTCAGTCAACAAATTAAGGCCTTTAAACAATTTGTTTATCATCCTGTAGAAATCTATCAGCCTTATCAGATTCGTTAGCTATGCTGTTTTATGTCGTTGTTTACGATATCCCCTGCTCTAAGCGACGGCAAAAAGTTCACGCTTTGTTGTCAGGTTATGGTCAATGGGTACAATTCAGCGTTTTTGAATGCGTGCTGACTTCTGCTAAGTATCAGGAAATGCAATCGCGTCTCCAAAAACGAGTTAAGCCGGAGGAAGATAGCATCCGCTTTTATCCCCTATCGAGCCATACTCTCAAAAGCGTGGAAACTTGGGGTGTAGGGCCTGCTGCGAGAGAATTGCCAGGGTCGGTAATTATTTAGTTTTTTTGCGAGGGGGTCAGTAAATGGCTCAAACTCCTAGTGTTTCGTTGACCCCCTCGATATATTGCTGTGTGAGGATTTGAGGACTTTGGAGAGTACGGATTGAGCTAGATTGTATGGACATTTTCAAACCCCCTCGCAAACTGCCTCTGGACATCTTGCCCTGTCTGTGTTCCAATAAGGGTAACTCCCTACTTTGTAGGGAAACTAATTGAATGGAAACCGGGCACCTGGCGCACGAGCTCGGCCAGCCGCCGGCGCAGCTCCGGGCTCCCTACTTTGTAGGGAAACTAATTGAATGGAAACTTCAGATAGAGTATTAATAAGTGTTGAATTAAATCCTGCTTTTCTAACTCCCTACTTTGTAGGGAAACTAATTGAATGGAAACTTCTTCCGTTTCGCTTGTGCGGCTGAATGGCAGGCCTATGGATCTCCCTACTTTGTAGGGAAACTAATTGAATGGAAACGACAGCACCGTCATTCAAGCCATTCAATTTGCCCATGCTCCCTACTTTGTAGGGAAACTAATTGAATGGAAACTCAATCAGGCGGATGCCCGATTGGGTAACGATGATGTTGTCCCATCGCTGGTTACTCCCTACTTTGTAGGGAAACTAATTGAATGGAAACAACTCTTGATTCTCTGCGTAGTCTGAGAGCGTTTTGATGTTCCCTACTCCCTACTTTGTAGGGAAACTAATTGAATGGAAACTCCTCCTGACCAACTACTTTCATGTAGAGGCCACTGCAACTCTTGTCGCCGTAGTCTCCCTACTTTGTAGGGAAACTAATTGAATGGAAACACCCCGTCATTTCTTTTGTTTGGGTCTCATCTGTGCGGGCTCCCTACTTTGTAGGGAAACTAATTGAATGGAAACTTGGCCGGGTTCGTCCATTCCGCGCTCTTCACAGAATGCTCCCTACTTTGTAGGGAAACTAATTGAATGGAAACGGCTGTGGCTAGCCCCCTGTTGAAGACCTCTAGTCTCCCTACTTTGTAGGGAAACTAATTGAATGGAAACA
>NZ_JAQMUA010000089.1:0-20465 GCF_028330895.1 Kamptonema animale CS-326
CAGTTTTGGAGTAGAGACGCGATCGCCCGTCCACAAAAAAGTAAGTAAAATTTGAATCTCAAAGGCAGAAAAAAAGACACTCTTTAGGTTAAGCTTAAAAAAACTGAGCTTAACAGACTGCCTTATGAACATTATTGAATCCATCTTACAACAAATGTCCGGGGTGAGTCAAGCCCAAAAAAAGTTTATAATGACTTTACTTTCCACAATCGTGCTGGTTTATGGCAAAGTGAACTTCACCAATCTGGGCCGTTATAGTCCTGCCAATGAAAAAACTTATCGACGGCAATTTTTCAAAAATTTTGACTGGCCTCAATTTAAAAACTGTCCGGACTATTGATCGAATACAGTTAACAATTAACAATTAACAATTAAACTGATAAATCCTGACGCGGTTTAAACGTCTCAATCTGCCGTAATTTTTCGTATAATACCCGTTCTTGCTGACTAATTTCTTTAGGCACAGCAATTATAATTTCCACTAATTGATCGCCGCGATCGCCCTTTCCAGTCGGATAACCCTTAGCAGCTAAACGCAGTCGCTGGCCAGAAACAACTCCCGGTGGTAACTTCATTTTCACCCAGCCATCAAGCGTTGGCACTTCAATTTCACCCCCCAATACCGCCTCAGCAGGAGTCAAAGGTAATTGACAGCAAACATCCGATCTTTCTAACTTAAAAAATGGATGAGGGGCTATAGTAATTTTTAAGTATAAATCGCCGCCACCAATGCCTAAATTTCGCAATCTAACTCGTTGTCCACTTACCATTCCCCCAGGCATATCTACCTCAAGAGATCGCCCATCTTCCAGGCGAATTCGCTCGCTACCGCCTGTATAAGCCTTCTCCAAAGGCAAAGTCAGCCGCGCTTCAATATCCTTCCTAGCTTCGCGAGAACCAGGAGTATAAGTTACTTTTGCAGTGCTAGAAACCCAAGGATCGGATGAAGTTACTCGCGGCGCATTCGATGTCGCCGTCCTCACTTCCCGACGACGACCTAACAATTGATCGACAAATTTATTGAAGTCAGAATAATCGCCAAAATCTGCTTTTTCCTCCGCAGAGTCGCCATTTCTTTTGCCATCACCCCAACCTTTAAAATTGGGAACTCGCAAGCCTTGTTTTCCCTGAAATCCTTTTTGCTTCCAGAAGCGAGTAAACTGGTCATACTGCGCTCGCTTGTCTACATCAGAGAGAATATCATAAGCCTCATTAATATCCTTAAATTTATCCTCTGCTGTTTTGTCACCAGGATTTACATCCGGGTGTAACTGTCGCGCCAGTCGCCGATAAGCTTTCTTAATCTCATCAACTGAAGCATCTCTAGATAATCCGAGAATCTGATAGTAATTACGAAAATTCTGCATAGGAAGGAAGAAGGAAGAAGGAAGAGGGAAGAAGGAAGAAGGAAGAAGGAAGAGGGAAGAGGGAAGAAGGAAGAGGGAATGGTTTTTAGTCTCCTAGCTTATTGATTGTGGTAACAATTAATCGAGATAGTTCATCTTCCTTCTTCCTTAATTACAACCAATCTTCCTCATCATCATCCCAATCTTCACTTTGATAAGGTCGTGATATCCGAGAAGTACCCACGCGCTCAGAAGGCCGACTAACTTTCCTCGAACTAGGCATATAAGGTTCTTCACTTCTGCGTTTATCCCCGGAAATAGTGCGGCGCACTGACTCGAAGAAATCATCATCATCTTCATCGCGACCGTAAGCTGCAACTTCCCGACTTAGATCGTACAGCGCATCCTGTAAATCCGATCCAACTTGGTCAACTCCCCGCTCATCATTGCGTTCTAAACTGTCGCGTAATTCCCGAATTAAATTTTCAATTCGTTGGCGATTTCTCTGGGCAAATTGCATTCCTCTATCGAGCGCTACCTCTCGTAATTGTCGCTCCGCTTGATAAGCTAAAGCTTCGGAGCGATTACGTTTTTCTACCTTTTCACGCTGCAATTTATCAGCTTGAGCAAATTGTTCTGCATCTCTGATCATGAGGCTAACTTCTTGTTGCGTCAGCGTGGAAGCCCCCTGAATTGTAATGCTCTGCTCGCGCCCTGTAGTCCTATCCATTGCTGTCACTAATAGCATACCATTAGCATCAATATCAAACGATACTTGAACTTGGGGAATACCGCGCGGTGCAGGGGGGATTCCTGTCAATTTAAAGCGACCCAAAGACTTATTATCTGCCGCTAATTCTCTTTCACCTTGGAGGATGTGAACTTCGACCAAAGTTTGATTATTTTCAGAGGTGGAAAAGATGTCAGAGCGCCGCACGGGAATAGTCGTATTGCGCGGAATCAATTTTTTCATCACCCCGCCAATAGTTTCCAATCCTAACGATAGAGGGGTGACATCTAATAGGAGTATGTCGCGTACATCCCCAGCCAGAATCCCCGCCTGAATTGCTGCTCCTACGGCGACAACTTCATCGGGGTTAACATTTTGATTTGGTTCTTTATCAATCAAACTGCGGACTAGCTGCTGTACTAAAGGAATGCGAGTAGAACCCCCTACTAGCACAATTTCGTCAATTCTAGAAGGGTTGAGATTGGCATCTGTCAAAGCTTGCTTTACGGGGCGACGCAAGCGTTGAATTAAGTCACCACATAACCCCTCAAACTGACCGCGAGTTAGTCTGGTTTCAAAATGCAAGGGGCCATCTTCATTGGCATCAATAAAAGGTAAGTTGATGTCAGTAACCCCAACTCCCGACAGTTCAATTTTGGCTTTTTCTGCCGCTTCTGTTAGCCGCTGGAGCGATTGGCGGTTGCGCCGCAAATCAACTCCTTCTTTTTCTAAAAATTGTTCTGCCATCCAGTCAACAATTTTTTGGTCAAAATCGTTGCCGCCCAATTGCGTATCGCCGCTAGTTGCTTTCACCTCAAATACGCCGTCACCAACTTCTAAGATTGATACATCAAAAGTACCGCCTCCCAAGTCAAATACCAGGATAGTTTGACTTTCGCGCCTCTCTAATCCGTAGGCTAAAGATGCAGCCGTTGGTTCATTTAAAATTCGCTTGACATCAAGTCCCGCAATTCGTCCCGCGTCTCGCGTTGCTTGCCGCTGGGAGTCGTTGAAATAAGCGGGTACAGTAATTACAGCCCCGGTCACTTCTTGACCCAGATAGCGACTAGCTTCCTCTGCCAACTTCCGCAATACCATTGCCGAAATTTCCTCTGGGGCAAAGTCTTTTTTAAGGCGAGGACACTTGATTTTTATATTACCGTTCTCCTCGCGGCGAACTGTGTAGGGGACTCGTTTCGATTCTGGAGTCAATTCGCCGTATTTGCGCCCAATAAACCGTTTGACGGCGTAAAAGGTGTTTTGGGGATTGAGTACGGCTTGTCGCCGCGCCATCTGTCCGACAACGCGCTCTCCTTCCTTTGTGAAAGCAACTACCGAGGGTGTCGTCCGCATCCCTTCTGCATTGGCAATCACCACCGGTTTACCGCCTTCCATAACGGCTACTACTGAATTTGTTGTCCCAAGGTCGATGCCAACTACTTTGCCCATGCCTTAGTTATCTCCTCTGGCGTTCTCTTTAGCTTTTTAATATAAGCTTTAACGGATTGTTGCATTCATTGTATCGCGTCTCTATCACCGACTCAGAGATAGCGGCCTCACCTGCGGCTGAGGACGCTGGTGGTGGGGTTGGCTGGCAATTAGATTTTCGCCTTTGCAGAAACTTCCTAAAAGTTGTCACAAACTGCATCAGGTGAATGGTTAGTAATACCGATCGCGCTCAAAATATAGTTGCCAGGATGCTAAAGAGGTTAGTCACACTAATAGGGCTTACGCAGGTCGTCCCAGAAACCGGGTTTTTGAGAGAATCTGTGGGTGCGGGCGAAGTATTTTCGTTAAAAAACCCGGTTTCTTTAGCTGGGTGGTTAAGTCCTGACTAATTCCATTATCTCTTGATAATTTTTAGATTTAGTTGCTACAGGCGCAGAGCGAGATAGTAAGAATTGCTCGCTCCGCGCTTTTTTTGGTTCTTAACTGTTCTCTAGCCCGTTTTTAGGCAATAGGAACAGTTGACTGCACTGACTCACGCTCGTGTAAGTGCTTAAACAACATTCCTAACCTGAGATATTGCTGTTGCCAATCTTCGCCAAAACGCAAACTGTAGTATCCAAGTGCTGATACTGCTGCCACATCAACAGCAGTGAAAGTTTCACCTAATAGATAAGTAGAGGCAACTAATTGTTTATCGAAGACTGGTAATAAGCGATCTATGGCTGCTTGACACTTAGCTTGAGCGGCAGAGTCGGCACCATCGCCTTTCTGTTTTTGATACCACAAACCAACTGCATTGTCAGCCAAAGTATCTGCTAATTCTTCCCACTGGCGACACTGAAGCCGGGCTTTCTTTTCATGAGGATAAAAACTAGGCTCAGGATAAGTTTCGTCTAAATACTCTAAAATCAGTGTCGAATCCCAAACTGTCGTACCATCTTCATCTACTAATACAGGCACTTTGCCAATGGGAGAAATACTGACAAATTCAGGGGATTTGTTAGCAATATCGGTGGCGATGAGTTCCACAGGCAATTTTTTCTCATCTAGTAAAATCCTTACTTTTCGGGCGTAGGGTGAGCGCTGAGCATAATACAAAGTTCGAGTCATAATTGGGGATTATTTATTCAAGTGAAAACCAGTATATACTGTTTCTAGGGCTACGAATCTCTTACCTCTTGATTGATTTGCTGCAAAATCTGCTCGATGCGGTTAGCTTGCCTAACTTTCCCTTGCTTGATAAATAAATCTCTGGCTTTCGTCAGATTAGCTACAGCTTCCTGTTGATTTTCTTTCTGTCCTTGCTGTAACAATGCCATACCTAAATTATTCAAAGCATCTGCATATTCACCATTAATTTTAATTGCTTGCCGCCACACAGTAATTGCTTCATCCAACTGACTTTTATTAGCCAAAGCAACGGCTAAGTCGTTATGAGCTTTAGCGTGTTGGGGATTGCGTTCAATTGCTTGTCGATATTGAGCGATCGCATCGTCTATCTTGTCTTGGCTTGATAGAACTGCCCCTAACTTATAGTAAGCCTCTGCCTGCTTAGGAAATCGCACAATTAACTGCCGGAAAAGAGCCTCTGCATTAGCGACGTTACCTTGGCCGTAGAGGTCATTTGCCATTCTCAAGCCGAAAGTGTATCCCTTACCAATGACTTCGCACTTCTTAGAGGCATTAGCTGCTTGTTTGCATATTTTTACCTCGTCTCTGTCCATTTCATAAAATATTACCTCGCGAGCGGGCTGACCGCGCCTCGGTACGGTGTTTTGTGCGAGTTGCAAACTACCAGGCTTAGAGGAAGCGGGTGTGGCGATCGCAACAGCCGATATTCCCACCCCAGCCACAATACTAAGGGCAATCCCAGTAAAATTGATAAGTGAGGCAACGCCCTTGTTGTTTTTCATCATTTGTGGTAAGAAAAAGTGAATATTTTAGAGCCTGAGCAAACTACCCTACCCTACTAGAAGCCAATTAGGGAGATATTCTAGCACTGGGTGAGAAATTTAGAGTTAAATTCAATTTTGAGTAAGGTAGTAGAGATGAGCGATCGCTCTCAATCTCCACATGGATAACCGTTCTCAGCAATATGACTTGATTGAAACTCACCAGCATTAGCCTACAACTTTATAATTTTCAGTCTCTACCCGACACCCAAAGCCTTAAGATTTTGGGCAGCTTCTTTCAATTTTTGAGTACCAATCTTTGTTTGACTAATACCACTGGCCGTTTCCTGAGCGCCAATATTGATAGCACTCATCGCAGCAACTACCTGTCGAATAGCTATAGCTTGTTGTTTAGCAGTCAACGAGATTTGCTGAGAATTCATCACAATATTATTAACAGCAACCACAATATTTTCAAATCTTGTCTGGTCATCTCCTCTCCTCACGGTAGAATCCGTGAGCATCTGAATATCAGCAATCAAATTACTAATATTCTGAGCTGATTTTTTGCTCTCTTCAGCTAGTCTGCGAATCTCAGAAGCAACAACACCAAAACCTTTACCGGAATCTCCCGCTCTCACAGCCTCAACTGCTGCATTTAGAGCTAGCATATTAGTCTGAGAAGCTAATTCACTGACAGTAGTAGTAATGCTACCAATTTGGCGCGTTTGCTCGCTTAAGTGTATCATTTGGTGAGCCACTTGACGAGCCGCTTCGGCCGCTGCTTCAGCTTGTTCTGCTGCTTGTCGGGAGGAAGCATTCAACTCATCCATGGTGCTAGTAGTTTCACTGACAGAAGAGGCTTGTTCAGAAGCAATACGTTCGTGCTGTTCGACGCTAGCGGCGATCTGGGTAGCAGAGCTAGAAATCAAATTAATAATGCTACTAATTGATTGAATCAGAGTCTTACTTAAAACCAGCCCTAAAATAATCGCTGTCAGTGGCCCTAAGATAATACCAACACTGACCCAAAATGTAGATTGACTCACATCTTCATCAGCTTTTTTCTTAGTCATTTCTGCTATTTCTTCATTAACTCGTAAGACTGCGAGCAATGAATTGGTGGATTTGGCAAATAAAGACTCTTCTTCCGTTCCTATGCGACTTAAACGGTCGCTTAATGCAAAAGCTGCGGCAAGTTTTTCATTCTCTGACGAATTTATGTTTTTTTGTTCGGCGAGCAGTAGTTTTTTCGCCCAAGGGTTGCGAATACCTAGTTGCTGGAATTCTCCCTCAACTTTTATAAATTGTTCATGGGATTGCTTCCAAAGTTCCCAATCTTGCAAAAATATTTGATAGTTTTTCTGTTCTTCAGGAGAGCGTGGCGTAGTTTCATATTGCTTAAATCCCTCATCGATCTGTTTCCAAGACTTTTCAATTTTACTATATGCCGCCTGTCTTTGGTCTTTGGTTAATCTTGGATCGAACATTAAGCGCTCCGAGGATTCAATTTTAGTCTGTCCTTGATTAATCTTCCACAATCCGATGACGCTGGGTAGGCTATTGTCGCTGAGAGTGACAATGTGTGCGCTCAGTCTTTGATTGCCACTCCAGCCGATAATTGCAACTACAAAAACAATCAAGCCCATTAGTAGAAAAGATCCGATCAGCCGAGTTGGTAAGTTGGCATTCCAGAACATATTCATTTCCTTTGATTATGGCATTAAGTTATATCTTGTTTAGAAGCAGGTTGAACAATTTTGATGTCATCATAATCTACAGTTCGGTAAAAAACCCACAATATAATCTGAAACCACTTGCAGCTTGAAAATACACGATCAATTAGAAATCTGACCCAATTTCTCTAGGGTCAATTGTCATCTTCAATAAGCTTCCGCTCTAGCTAATACCTGAACAGAAGAAAGTACAGCTCGATTGGCTAAAGGAATTACTCAACTTTTTTTACATAAAAATCATCCTGAGCTAGTTTTAAACCCAGCTCCAAAGTTCTACAATGAAATTTGTCCAGTCATCCCCTCAAGTCCGTGACCACAACTCCCCTACGTCCTTCTACTGAAACCTCTGTACAGCGCCCTGACTCTCTGGGGCGATTTGGCAAATTCGGCGGTAAGTATGTCCCCGAAACTCTTATGCCTGCGCTATTTGAGCTAGAGGCAGCTTTCGAGCAATACCGCAATGACCCAGATTTTCAACAAGAATTACAACAACTGCTTAAGGATTATGTCGGACGGCCAAGCCCTTTATATTTCGCCGAACGCCTCACAGCCCACTATACCAAACCCGATGGCTCTGGCCCGCAAATTTATCTCAAGCGCGAAGACTTAAACCACACCGGAGCTCACAAAATTAATAATGCTCTCGCTCAAGCGCTATTAGCAAAGAGAATGGGTAAACAGCGCGTGATTGCGGAAACGGGGGCGGGTCAGCATGGTGTGGCTACTGCCACTGTATGCGCTCGCTTTGGCTTGGAGTGCGTCGTCTACATGGGCGTTCACGACATGGAACGACAAGCTTTGAACGTATTTAGAATGCGGCTGATGGGGGCCGAGGTGCGTCCAGTGGCGGCGGGTACGGGAACCCTCAAGGATGCAACTTCCGAAGCAATCCGGGACTGGGTAACAAATGTGGAGACAACTCATTATATTCTCGGCTCGGTGGCGGGGCCTCACCCTTACCCGATGATGGTACGCGATTTTCACACAATTATTGGCCAAGAAACGCGCTCTCAATGTTTGGAAAAATGGGGCGGTTTGCCTGATATTCTGTTGGCTTGTGTTGGTGGCGGCTCTAATGCGATGGGGCTCTTTCACGAGTTTGTCAATGAAGAAACAGTAAGGTTAATCGGTGTCGAGGCTGCCGGTGAAGGGGTTGATACTGAAAAACACGCGGCTACTTTGACAAAAGGAAGAGTTGGGGTGTTGCACGGGGCGATGAGTTATTTGCTGCAAGATGAGGAGGGTCAAGTAATTGAACCTCACTCGATTAGTGCAGGGTTGGATTATCCGGGAGTGGGGCCAGAACACAGCTTTTTGAAGGATATTGGTAGAGCGGAATATTACAGCGTCACTGATGATGAAGCTGTGGCAGCATTTCAGCGGCTTTCTCAGTTAGAGGGGATTATTCCGGCTTTGGAAACGGCCCATGCGATCGCCTATTTGGAAACTCTCAGTCCGCAGTTAAGTGGTAGCCCCCGAATTGTGCTTAATTGTTCTGGGCGGGGGGATAAAGATGTTCAGACTGTTGCCAAATTTCTCAACCCATCGAAGGATTAGCAATGCGGTTCGGGGCGGTAATAATATTAATTGTCACCGCCTCGATTAAATGAAGTGCTAATTATGTCAAAAATATTCGGTCGCTTGAGTTTGGGAGTGTTATTGTTGGTGGCTGGATGCGATATTCAAAATCTGGAAGACAAAATATCTACTTCGCCTGCTACACCTGTGGCGACACCGAGTTCTGATATGTTAAGTCTGAGTGCTTTGGAAAAGTCAGTTTACGAACAGGTGAATAAATATCGCGTATCTCGGAATTTGCCACCTTTGACTCTCGATCCGCGTATTATTGAACAGGCAAGGATTCACAGTCAGAATATGGCGGATGGGGAGGTTCCTTTTAGTCATAACGGATTTGAGAAACGAATTGATACGATTGGAAAGTCAATTTCCTATCGGGGAGCTTCGGAAAATGTTGCTTATAATTTAGGGTTTAAGGAACCAGATCGCAATGCTGTTGAAGGCTGGATTAATAGTCCTGGTCATCGTAAAAATATGGAAGGAAATTATAATTTGACTGGTATTGGTATTGCCAAAAATGCGAAAGGAGAATACTATTTTACTCAGGTTTTCATTCGTAATTAGTGGTTGTTTGCTTCGACATGAGCGCTCAGCCGAAGGTTAGTTGTTGGTTGTTGGTTATTAAGTATAAGGTGGCGGACTTGCCTTGCAGTTCGATAAGCGTTCGACTTAGCCCTTCGGCAAAGCTCAGGGACTACGGCTGTGTCCTGAAGCCGTCGAAGGGTCACGCCGAAGTCTCACCGTCTGCTCTATTGAACGGTTTAGAATTTGTGAATATTTATCAAATATATTGGCGAACTAACTCCTACAAGACTTCTTATGATACAATTGACCATTAAACAGAAATCATCAGGATAGAGAATCGTAGAAAGTGCGTAAGTCCTATCTTTATTAACGTAACCGTTAACAAAGCTCACATAGGTTAGGTGATTGGTACGAAACCAACTAGGGAGATTGCTTTGTTGCACTCGCAATGACATACAATATATAGTAAATGCTAAGAATGTTATAGCAGTTCTCAAGTAGATAAGGTATATATTAAAGCTCAAAAGCCTTGATATACATAGAATCTAACGTACCTCATCTTTCTGAGAAAGGCTATAGGACTAATATCCCTAACGCCCCCTTGCTTGTAGTCAATTACCGCTTAAAGTGCAATGTTACATAACTCGTAAGTAAGTTAGCCACTAGCAACTAACAACTATAGCAATCCTAAATGAATCGTAAATTTTTTACCCCACCCCAACCCTCCCCTTGCGAAGGGGAGGGAGTAAGAAATTCACAAATGATTTAGGATTGCTATAACAACTAGCAACTAACAACTAACAACTAACAATTACCAAATTTATGAAAGAAACCAGGGGAAAAGTATATTTAGTAGGTGCGGGGCCTGGAGATTGCAGTTTAATGACTGTCAGATCGCACGAACTTTTAGCGCAAGCTGAGGTATTAATTTATGATGCCTTAGTTGATGTTCCGCAACTAGAATTAATATCGGCGGATTGCCTAAAATTAGAAGTAGGCAAGCGGGGAGGTAAACCTTCAGTTCCACAACAAGAAATTAACCGTTTGTTAGTAAAACACTGCCAAGCAGGGAAATTAGTAGTAAGATTAAAAAGTGGCGACCCGTTTATTTTTGGTCGTTCAACTTCTGAAATTCAAGCATTGAGAGATGCTGAGTGTGATTTTGAAGTGGTGGCGGGAATTTCTTCAGCTTTAGCAGCACCTTTACTAGCAGGAATTCCTCTGACAGATCCGGTAATGAGTCGCTGTTTTGCGGTAATGAGTGCCCACGATACAGATGCTCTTGATTGGGAAGCATTAGTACAAATTGAAACCTTAGTAATTTTAATGGGAGGAAGTAATTTAAAGGAAATACTGCGGCAATTGCAAAGACATGGGCGATCGCACCAAACACCTACGGCAATTATCCGCGATTGTGGACGAGCGGACAAACAGGTTTGGATCGGTACAATAGCGGACATCGCACAGAAAACGGCAGGTCAATCTCTTTCTCCTTGTGTAATTGTCATTGGGGAAGTGGTGAGACTACGTGAATATTTAATGCAGAAAGAAGAAGTTATAAATTGCCAAGATTCTCAAGTCAAAATTCCTAGTTCTGCAAAACCTCTAGCTGGGAAAACTATTTTAGTAACTCGTTCAATGGGTCACAATAGTGAATTTAGCGATCGCCTTCAGCTAGAAGGGGCACAAGTCATAGAAATGCCAGCCTTAGCGATTGGCCCGCCTGCAAGTTGGGAGGCCCTCGATAGTGCGATCGCACAACTGTCAACCTTCAACTGGTTAATACTCACATCAACCAACGGTACTGATTACTTTTTTCAGCGGCTAGCAGCCAGCGATAAAGATGCACGCGCTTTATCTGGGGTTAAAATAGCTGTAGTTGGTAAAAAAACTGCCGACAGTCTGCGATCGCACTCCCTGATTCCCGACTTTATCCCCCCAGACTTCATCGCCGATTCCCTCGCAGCCAATTTCCCCGACAATTTAGATGGGTGCAAAATTCTCTTTCCAAGAGTAGAAAGCGGCGGTAGAGAAGCTTTGGTCAAAGAATTAACTGCCAAAGGCGCACGAGTAACAGAAGTACCCGCCTATCAATCCTGCTGTCCTGAGACTATTCCACCAGCAGCCTTAGCAGCACTTCAAAATCGATCGGTTAATATCATTACCTTTGCCAGTTCCAAAACAGTCCAGAATTTTTGTCACTTAATAGAAACCTACCCAGAATTATCTTTACCTAGCGATTGGGAAAATCGCGTTTGTATTGCTTCTATTGGCCCTGAAACTTCTAAAACCTGTAAAAATCTGTTCGGGTGGCTAGATGTAGAAGCGAAGGAATATACTTTAGATGGATTAAGAACAGCGATAGTGGAATGGACGATCGCAAATTCCGGGAGTATGAATCCGGCTACTGGGGAACAAAACCGCCACTAACACTATCACAAAGATAGGGCTTAGGCAGAACAGATCCGCAAAGCCTGAAAATGCGGCTTTGATGGTTCCTTTGTTTTTAAGCTTTTCCCCCTTTTTAATTGGTCACGGAAAATGGCAGGGTGAGAGGCCAGGAAAAGGTAATCGCTATCCGCTAAATACCGATCGGGTTTGATGCCATCGCCTGTTAACAATCGCGATCGCTAACAACAGACAAATGCCAACGAAATACGCATATCATTGCTAAGAGTTTAAAATATGAGCAGAGGTTTTTCTCGTTTCAACTCCCTTGCCTGCCTCCTAGCAGGGACAATTCCCGCCATAGTAGTAGTAGTCAGCCAACCCACAGCCGCGATCGCGAAAACGCCCCAAGAAATTGCTGAGATTGCCGGGCCGATTACAGTTCAGGTTAACAGTTCCCTCGGCGATGGTTCCGGCGTAATTATTGCCAAAGGCGGTAATACTTATACCGTATTAACCGTTAATCACGTAGTTGAGACAACTGACGTAAAATACACCATTCGCACCTCCACAGGCAAAAACTATCAAGCAACTAGCGTGACGCGGCTGCAAAAAACTGAAACCGATCCCGATTTAGCTGTGGTCAAATTTGAAAGTCCAGAACAATATCCCGTTGCCACAGTCGGAGATTCTGACCAAGCAGCCATCGGTGCTCAGATCTATGTTTATGGCTATCCCGCTACAGGGGGTTTATTTGGGGCGGAACGGGAGGCAGAACTCTCTGGTGGATTCGTGACCAGCCGCCCTCGGACACGCCCAGAGGGATATACTTTACGGTATCAGGCAGTGACTTGGAGTGGCATGAGTGGTGGGCCTGTTTTTGATGCTGATGGCCGCCTTGTAGGTTTGCATGGACAGGGCGAATTTGGATTTGCTCAAACCAGTTCCGGAGAAGTCGCGCCGATTAAAACAGGCTTTAACGCCGCAGTTCCGATTAATATGTTTATCGCACGTTTGGCGGACGCGGGAGTAAATAAATCCGACTTGAAAGTTAACAATTCCCCAGCGTCGCGAGGCCCCCTATCTTTGGGCAATCCCCAAAATGCCGAGGGTTATTATTTGCGCGGTCTTTCCCGTCTGGATGAGGGAAACCTAAAAGAGGCGATCGCGGATTTTAACCATTCTTTGGAATTAAATCCCAAAAATTCTGAAGCTTATTTTAACCGAGGCGTTGCCTATGCTTATCAAGAGCCTACGCGCAGCGGTTCTAATGTATCTGACCCTTTAAAACAAGCGATTGAAGATTACACTTTAGCAATTAAAGCCAATCCTGGTTATGCCGATGCTTACTATAACCGAGGTGTCGCACATCTGGAAAATAATGATAAACCCGGAGCGATTGCAGATTTTCAGAAGGCCGCAGAACTTTATCAGAAGTTAGGACGGAAAGATGATTATCAACAAGCACTCAAGAAAATCAAAGAGTTGCAGTAATTGTTAACTGTTAACTGTTAACTGTTAACTGTTAATTGTTAACTGTCACTAATGGTCAAGAAGCTGTTTTTTTTACGAACAGGACTTACATAAAAGTATCCGTAACGCCGCCATCTTGGCGGTTATTTGCTCTCTAGGGTGGCGGCGTTACGTAAAGCGTGGGTAAGTTCTGTTTACCTTAAAAGTAGGGTTTTTACAAAAGTGAGATGCTACCCGTGAAGTCCTCAGATGCGATCGCGCTGGGTAAAATGCCCTGAAGAGTTACTAAAAGTTCGCCACTATTAGCAATCCGAATTAAAGTTGTAGCACCGCTAACATCAGCACCAGCAGTAATACTCAACATTCCAAACGTTAAATCCCCTTTTAATCCGAGCAAATCTTGACCTTTTTCAAAGTCAATAATCCGATCGTTACCCTCACCAATTGTCAACACAAATACATCGCGCCCTGCTGAACCAATTAAAGAATCATCTCCTGCACCACCAATTAGGAAATCATCGCCGATGCCGGCCATCAATAGATCGTTACCGCCGTCGCCTTTGAGAGTATCATTGCCAACACAACCATCAAGGGTATCTGCACCATCTCCACCGTAAAGTAACTCGCTGCCACTGCCACCACAAAGAGTATCATTGCCGCTTTCACCAGAGAGAAAATTATTCCCATTTACCCCTTTAATAATGTCATTGCCGCTGCCTCCAAGCATGATATTATCACCAGCACCACCATCTAAAAAGTCAGCACCATCGCCGCCATTTAAACTGTCATTGCCTTGACCGCCAATGAGAGTATCTGCCCCTAAATCACCTATTAGTTTATCATCGCCGTCTCCACCTAAGATAGCGTCGTTGTCCTTGCCTGCAAAAATGAGGTCGTTGCCATTACCAGCATCGATTAAATCATTTCCTTGATTGGCAGAGATTGCATCATTACCGCCACCGCTGATGATGGTATCGTTGCCTAAGTCGCCGAGGAGTGTATCGCTGCCTTCTCCCGCTGCGATCGCATCATTATCTTTGCCAGCAAAAACCAAATTATCCCCGCCACCGGCATTTATGTAGTCATTTCCTTCGTTTGCTGATATCAAGTTGTTGCCGTTTCCTCCATATAAGTTGTCATTACCGATCATGCCTATTAAAGTATCATTGCCGCCAAATCCATTGATAGAATTATTAGCAGAGTCGGCTTTGAGAAAATCATCAGACTCAGTACCATCGAGATTTGTGTCAACGGCGTTAGGGTTTATGGTGGCGATCGCGAGATTGGGAGTCGGAAAGCGATCGCCAAGGCAACTTGTATCTGCTGGGGTTGGTGTGGGTGTGGGAGTAGGCGTTGGCCCTGGCGTTGGGATGGGAGTCGGTGTTGGCAGTGGCGGGGGTACTGGAGTTGGTGTGGGAAGCGGTACTGGTGTGGGAGTAGGCGTTGGTATTGGTGTTGGTACTGGTGTGGGAGTTGGTGTGGCGATCGCGCCAAACTCAAAGGAACCAACATCTATTTTGCCATCTGTGCGCGTAGCGCCGCGTGCATCAACCGTAACCCCAGAGACACCTACTCCAGCATCGATCGCAGGACTTCCTGCTAGCAAAGCGTGGGTAAAAATACCACCACCATTGTCTTGCAATGGGCCCAGCTTGGGATCGGCAATAGTAATGCCTGCGGTGATATTTATATCCTTGGCGGCCGGAAACTGGATATTATTTCCCCCATCATTTAATGGCGCAATCGTCTGCCACTTAATCTCGCTACTATTGCCGGCCGTATTGTTAGCAAAAATCGAATTTTGGACAGTAGCTTTATCATTACTTCCCCAAAATGCCCCACCCATAAAACCAGCAAAATTATTAGCAATCGTGGAGTTAAGGATTTGTTGCAGATTGGAAGAAGCAACCATCATCGCTCCGCCATAACCATCTTTCCCATCAGCACTTACTGCTTTATTACCAGATAAAGTCGAGTTGATAATAGTACCCTGGACTCCTTCACCCACCCAAAAACCGCCAGCATAATCCGTTGCTGAGTTGTTAGCAATCGTAGATTTGCTAATAGTATAAGTACCTGAACCGCCAATCCGCAGACCTCCCCCGATACCAGGCCCTCCAGAAACAGGTGGTAGAGCTTCATTATTAATAATTGTGGTATTTTCAATCACCAAGTTCTCGCGAGCAGCTACAAACAAACACACCCCTCCCCCTTGACCTTTGGCTTTACTTCCCTCAATCCGCGAGTTGCGAATCACAAACAAACCGCTAGTTTCACCAATTGCCGATTCGCTAGCACCATCGGTATAAATTGCCCCGCCGTAACCGTTAGTTGCTCCAAAACCTCCATTCAGCGTATCGTTATTAAGGAAGGTACAATCTTCGATAGTCATGTGGCTGTTAAGGTTATTAATCGCCCCGCCGTTGATGCCTTTATTGTTAGTAAAAGTAGAGCCTTTAATAATATGAGAAGCTCCGGTTTTAGTTGCGATCGCGCCACCTCCCCGCTCTTCCTTATTTAGGAAACCTTCATTAGCATCAAAGGAACTATTAATAACAGTTAAGTTGCTAGTGAAACCTGTAAAAATTGCCCCACCGCCGTAGGTAGCAGCATTCTTATTAAATTGGCAGTTTTCAACTGTTAAATTATTCCCCATATTGGTCTTAATTCCTGCTCCTGCACCATCTTCACCCGTACCTGATGCCTTACCATTCGTGACAGTCAAGTTACGCAGAGTGACGTTATAGGGAGCAGTTCTAGAACCTTCTGGCAGTTCAAAGACGCGGCTAGTATTATTACCGCTAATGGCGATACCAGGAGCAGCAGCACCATCTATAATTAGAGTTTTGTTAATATTAATTTGACCGCTAGTTAAGGTAATCGTCTGACTAGCGAGGCTAGGGTCAAATACAATTGTATCTCCAGCAGCAGCGGCAGAAATTGCAGATCTCAGCGAACCAGAACCGCTATCTAGATTGTTAGTGACAGTAAAAATATTGGACATCTTGAAACTCCAGGAGTGCGTTGATTATTCATACGCCTCTGGAGCAAGAAATCAGACAAGTTTGCAAAGTTTTTCTAACATTAATTATAGATAATAATTAAGATTACCCCTTTTTTATTGTACTGGAATCTATGGGTTTCTCCATCCGCAAATATACGGAATTTTCAATCTAGGTAGATTTACAGTAGATTGATGAACCCAACTTTTTGTTAACAGTGTAAGTAGAAGGAAGAAGGAAGAATGAAGAAGGAAGAATGAAGAATGTTTATACAGTCAGCTTTTTAGCCATCCTTATCTTATGTTTAATTAGGTGGATTTACTTAGAAGGCAGAACGAAGTATTTTCGTCAAAAAATCCGGTTTATGAGGTTGGGTGCGTAAGTCCTGAGTTAGCCATTAGCCATTAGCCATTACCAATTACCAATTACCAATTACCAATTACCAATTACCAATCACCAATTACCAATTACCTCAATTAGCACTCAAAGAAGAAACTTGAGCATTAAATCCAGAAGACTGGAGACGGTTTACAGTTTCCTCAGCACTTTCTACCCAAAACTGGCTCCCAAACCGAACCAACTGACGATAATATTGACCTGTTACAATTACACCTACTGGCACTTTAGCATTTTCTCTGCGGTCTGAAAGTTCTTGCAAAAGTGCCTTTAAATGATTCAATTTTTCAGTATCTTCAACTTGCGATGGTGTCAAATTTAACATCACCATCTCTGAGGCTTTTACAAATTTTACTTCCTCGGTAATTTGTAAGACTTCCCTAGGTTTTTCATCTTTCAATTTCCCAAACTCTACAAGCTCGATTGTCTGTTCAACAATCTCTACAATTTCTATTAACTGTTCATCTTCGTCATTTTTGGCAACTTGTTCTACTCCAACTTCTTTAGCATCTTCTACAATTATCTGAAGACCATCATCGCGCTTGTCTGGTTTACCACTAATCATCAGCAAAGCATTGTCTTGCAACAGCGAGTGAACTTTTTCATAAGTCTTGGGAAAAACCACAGCTTCTAATTGACCTGTTAAATCTTCTACTTGCAGAATTGCCATGCGATCGTTTTTTTTCGTTGTTACTAGCTTAATTGCTGTCACCATCACAATCAACTTCACCACGTCTTTACCTTTTTTCTCTGCTAACTGAGCGACAGTAACAGTATCTTCATTTTGATTGGCTAGCAGTACCGATTTCAGAGGATGATCTGATACGTAAAAACCTAATAATTCCTTTTCTAAATTTAACTTTTTCTGCTTATCAAAATCCGGTACAGGCTTATGCTTAGGGATAGAATCATAGCTATTTGCTGTCTCTCCAAAGCTCATTCCTAACAAGTCAAATAGATTACCCTGTCCGCTTTCTCGATCTTTTTTACGGTCTTGAGCCCATTTAACTACGCCATCGAGATCGTGCATTAATTGATTGCGATTAGGATTGAGACGATCTAAAGCTCCGCATTGAATTAATGCTTCTAAAGCACGGCTATTAACAGCCTTGAGATCCACTCGTTCGCAGAAATCAGCCAGAGATTTAAAATTACCGCCTTCCTCTCGTGCTTTCAAAATATTCTCAATCGCACTGTCTCCTAAATTTTTAACAGCCGACATTCCAAACAAAATTTTATCTATTTCGGCATCTGTTACCTGTTTAGGTAGTGGAGTAAAAGTCACTTTTGAGCGATTAATATCTGGCGGCTCGATCTCAATCCCCATCTTAATACAATTAGCAATGTATTTCTGTACCTTATCCTGGTCGCCACTATTAGCAGTTAAAAGTGCAGCCATGTATTCTACGGGATAATTTGCCTTTAAATATGCGGTTTGATAAGTAACATAGGCGTAGGCCATTGAATGGGATTTGTTAAAGCAATTTGATGCTACTAGACCTGTAGCTAAGATAAAGTTATGATCTTTCTCAACTCCAATGTCATAGACTGTCTGAGTGCCTAATGATTTTCTACTAACAATTTTAACCACGTTTATAACTCCTTAAAATTTCCTCGATTTTACTCTTCTTCCGTTGTAGTCCCAAGTTGGGATGCTGATATACAAAATTATAGAATAATTCTATATTCTTACGACTGTATATCCTCCAATAATAAACTTTTTTGAGCTGGTGTGGTTGTACACAACCATACCTATTTGCTTTGCTAGTTCGCAAGCAAATTCAAAAGAACCGACTATACAGACTTGACCACCACTTCTACCTTTGTTTACATAAGCACAACCATCGCCATCAAAATAGCCTAAGACATAAGTAGTTAATCGATCGCGCGATCGTAAAATTATGGGCAAGCGTCTGGTCATTGAACCACATCTGTCAATAGCAGAACTCGATAGCAACTACCCAAGGGCCACCGACCAATTGAGCGGACTCGCTACTAAATTGTCTGGCTGTTAGCTAGAGGAGTTATGACCGAAGAGGTAGCTTCAGTCACAGGCTACCACCGAGACAGAATTCGGAAAATTGCCCGTCTTTACAACCAAATGGGTTCACAAGCATTAATCAATCATCGTCGCGTTCATCCAGGTCGCGAGTCAATATTGTCCGATCTTGAGCAAGCACATCTTTGGCAAGCACTAGGCGGGTTAGCTCCTGATGGTGGACTGTGGAACGGTCGTGCATTTGCCGACTGGATAGCACAATTGACGTGAAAACCGATTCCTAAACTCGATAGTTCCGATCTAACTTCAAAAATGTTTGCAGCAATACGTTGGCTCCCTCGGTACATTGCTGTGGAGATGTATATTCATCTTCTGCATGACTAATTCCTCCAAGACTGGGGACAAAAATCATCCCCATGTCAGTAAAACGTCCTATTTCTTGAGCGTCATGTCCGGCTCGACTAGGTAAATAGTAATAGCTTAAGTTTGATTCTTGGCAAACTTGCGCGATCGCATCTTGTATATGGGTGGCTGCTAGGGTAGGTAAGACGTGCAAAGTCTGAGCCATTACTACTTCCGTCTGGGTAGCAGATGCGATCGCATTAAATTCCTGTTTGATTTTTCCTAGTAAGTTATCTAAATGACTTTGGGAAAGGTCGCGCAAATCAATTTTAAAATCAACTTTTGCTGGTACAGTATTCGCTGCATTCGGTGAAACGTTGAAGTATCCTACTGTTGCTACTTGTTCTCCCGGAGTTTCAACTCCTATCTTATTTACAGCTAGTACCATTTGAGCAGCGGCAACTAAGGCATCTTTTCTCATGTTCATGGGTGTTGTGCCGGCATGGTTGGGACGACCTGTAACTGTTACTGTGTAGCGATATTGTCCGACAATTCCTTTGACAACTCCAATTCGATCGCCTGTATTTTCTAATACGCCGCCTTGTTCGACGTGGAGTTCTACGAAGGCTGCAATTTCACTAGGATTACGTTTGGCTGTTGCTATTTTTGACCAATCGCCGCCAATTTGTTCTAAACAAGTTTGAATGGGAGTACCATCGTTGCGGCGGTAGTATTCTGGGTCATTGAGAACATTGCCTGCCATTGCTTTACAGCCAATTACGGTACACTCTTCATCAGTAAATACGATTACTTCGATCGCATGATTGAGTCGGATGCCATTTTCATGCAGGACTCGCACTACTTCGATACCTGCGAGCACTCCTAAAACTCCATCGTAACGGCCGCCTACGGGTACTGTATCAATGTGCGAACCTGTTGCCAGTGCGGGGGCTCCTTCTTCACGTCCGGCATACCTACCGATGATGTTTCCCGCTGTATCAATGCGAACAGTCATTCCTGCGTCTACCATCCAAGATTGTACTAATTGCCGAGCTAGCAAGTCTTCTTTTGTGAATGCTACTCGGCTTACGCCTCCGTTTGGTAATTTACCGATTTCTGCGAGTTGGTAAATGCTGCGATCGAGGCGCGAACCATTGACTACAGGGATTAATGTAATAGTCATAAAATATGCTCCAAATAATCTGGGATTGAGGCTAGGAGAAGAATTGAATAGTAGATTGCTGGCGCGATCGCTACTTGGAAGAAGACAAAACTTAGAAGTCAATCGTCAATCGCTAAAATGCACTCTTGAACGGGGATTGAGAATTCTTGAGGACACAGACTATTTCTGTATACTGTATACAATAACTCTCAAACAGCAGAGTAAATGTAGCAATTTATACAATTTGTCAAAAATTTGAGCGATCGCCACTGAGGAGAAGACAGGAGTCAGAAATCAACCGCCAATGTCCTACACGATAAAAATACCTGTGGGCCATTAATTTTGTGAAAAAATGTTTACAATGAATCCCCAGTAATCTCAGGGGGCGATCGCAACAAATAGCCCCAAGTACAACTAGCCCCAAGTACACCCGGTCGTTCCAAACGG